>JAZQAP010000346.1:0-11806 GCA_045545275.1 Thermoguttaceae bacterium
ACGAGCGTTCCGGCGGACGTTTCGCGCTTTTCGGCGATTTCGGCGGGGGACGCGTCGGCGGCGACCGCGGCGTCGGCGACCGCGAAGATTTTAGAGGCGTTCGGCGCCTTGAAGAAGTCGGCGTTCGGCGCGACCGCTTCGGCAATTGGGACAAACTCGGCGTTTTGGGCGGCGCGTTCCCCAAAGAGTTGGGCGGCTTGCGTCGCGGAAAACGCTTTCGGGTCGACCTTGGCGGCGAATTTTTCGGCGAGGAACGCTTTCGTCGATTGAACGACGGCGCCGAGCGCGGCTTCGTCGGCGGCGAGAGCGTCCGGGAGAACGAGCGCGACTTCGAGGCGGTCGTTCAAAACGACGACGCGGCGACCGAATTCGACGGCGACCGGGGCCGGAATGAGGCGGGCGTTATAAATCGCGGTTTCGTCCGGCGTCGTCGGTTCGAAGGCGGCGCTCGGAAGCGTCGAAGCGCAAAACGCGGCGGCGGAAAGCGTTAAAATCGATAAAGACGTTAAAAAACGTCGAGCGAACGTCGGCATAAAGCGTCCTTTCGTCGTGAAAACGGGGGAAAACGCCGCGTCGTCCGGGTTGCAACGGGGAATCCGGCGTTCCGACGCGGCGGTTGTTTAGGTTGTTTGCGTTGTTTGGGGCGGTTGCGCCGACGCGTTAAAATCGAGCGGTTTCGTCGACTTTGACGACGGGAAAGACGTCTTGACGACGGACGAACGCCGGGCGACAAAGAGGAAAAAACGTCGAGTTTGCCGGTCGCGTCGATTTTGTCGGCTTGCGCTCCCGGGAAAACGTCAAGCGAGCGCTTTTTCGGCGTCGGCGAGGAGTTTTTTCGCGTCGAACGGCGTTTGGCATTCGCGGAGCGCGTCGAGGAAACCTTCCGATTTCAGAACGCGGGCCAAGCGGTTCAACATTCGGAGATAAACGCGGTCGGAGTCGCAGCAAAGGAGGAAAAAGACGTCGGTCAGGTTGTCGAAACCGCCGCCGAACGGGACGCCGCGGCCCGCGACGCCGAGCGCGAGGAAGTTTTCGGCGATAATATGCGGCTGCGGTTGGCGCGGGTGCAGAATCGCGACGCCGACGTCGAGCGCGGTCGACGCCATTTCTTCGCGTTCCCGAAGCGCGTCGGCCATCCCGTCGGCGTCCCAAAGGACTCCGGCGTCGGCGGCGAGTTTCGTTATATTCCGAATAACCGATTCTTTCGTCTTCGCCGGGAAGTTGAGGTCGATCGCGCTTTCGGCGAAAATGTCGGCGAGCGTCGTTTCTTCGTCGTCGGCGCCGGTCGCGAGCGTTTTTTCGAACTCGGCGTTCGGCGACTCCGGCTCGACTATTTGCGACTCCATCCAAAGGACGACGTCCGGGAGCGCGAAGACCCATTCGCCTTGGACTTTGCGCCCTTTGAGCGTTTCGTTTTCGGCGTGTTTTTGCAGTTGTTTCGGTTGAACGCGGAGAAATTTCGCCAATTCGGCGAGCGTGTAGGAGCGTTGCATCGTCTGGTTCCTTTCCATCGTTAAAACCGGCGAAGTCGAACTTCGTCGGCGCCGCGAAACGAGAAACGAGCGGCGTTTTTTGCGTTGTTATCCGTTAGATTTCCTCTATTTTAGCGCTTTTTTCGCGTTGGGCAAGTCGGGGGGCGAACGCGGCGGTTCGGAGGCGGCGATCGAACGGCGACGGGGCGCGAAGGCGGGGCGTTCGCGAAGCGACGACGGAAAGAAAAGGCGGCGCGACTTTTTTGATTTTTGGGAGAAATTGGGAGTTTTTTGTCGCTTTTAGCGGTCGCGGGGCTTATATAAATAAGGGCGAGAACGAACGCGCCGACGGCGAGCTGTCGAACGGCGCGACGAAAGAAGAATAGCGAAACGACGAAGAACAGAGGAACGCGATAAAATTTGAAGGGGCGGCGAGATTGCGGGAAACGTTGATTTTAACGGCGTTTTCCGCTTTTTTTTTTGAAAACTCCGGCGGAAATCGGCGGCGCGACTTGACTTGCCAACGTCGGCGCGATAAAAAGAAACGATAAGCGACGGAATGTCGCGGTCGAGGCGTTTGATTTTAACGATTTTAACGATGAGCGGGAAGAGCGAAATGGAACGTTCGCGTCGGCGGCGCTAATTGGGGAGTTTAACGATTAAAGGGAATGAGATGAAGAACTGGTTTTGGCAAAACGCGCAAGGGGAAACGAGCGAAGCGTCGACGTTGGCCGACTTAATCGACGCGGCGCGGCGGGGCGAAATCGGAGCGTCGACGCAAGTTTCGAACGACGGCGAAACTTGGAAATCGGCGGCGGACGTTCCGGCGCTCGCCGACGCGCTCGGATTCGACGTTTCGCCGACGTCGGGAGCGGAACCGGCGTCGGAGGACGCGGACTCGACGCCGCCAAAGAAGAAGCGGAGCGGTTGCGCGGTCGTCGGGGGCGTTTGTTGCGTTCTCCTTATTTGCGTCGCGCTCGGGTTCCGTTTTATCGGACTGGAAACGGCGCGACGGGCGTTGCTCGCGAGCGACTGGGGACGGCGGGTTCTCCTCGAAAGCGAACGGGGACGGCGAACGATCTGCGCGAACAACTTGGAAAAGGTCGCGTTGGGCGTTCAAATATACGGCAGTTTTAACGAGGTTTTGCCTCCGGCGTTTACCGTCGACGCGGAAGGAAAGCCGCTTCATTCTTGGCGCGTTTTGATTTTGCCGTATCTCGGGGAAGAAGCGGCGGCGCTTTACGAACAAATCCGGCTCGACGAGCCTTGGGATAGCGAGTGGAACGCGCGATTTCATGCCCGAGCGCCCGGCGTTTTCGCTTGCCCGAGTTCCGGCGTCGCGGCGGGAACGGACGGAGCGCCGGTCGCCGAAACGACGTATTCGGTCGTCGTCGGGGACGAAACGGCGTTCCCCGGCGCGGGGAAACAGCGAAAATGGGAAGAGATTGCCGACGGTTGGGGGAAAACGCTTTGCGTCGTCGAGCGAAAAACGCCGGTCTGCTGGATGGAGCCGACGCGAGAATTGACGCTTGAAACGCTTGCGGCGGAAGTCGGAAGCGGACATAAGGCGGGATTTAACGCGGCGTTTTTCGACGGTTGCGTCCGTTTTCTTCCGTCGACGACCGACGCGGCGACGCTAAAAGCTTGGGCGACCGTCGCCGGGGGCGAAGAGACGCCGGAGTTCTGACGGCGGAGGCGGCGAGTCGCGCAAAATCGGCGGTTTGACGTTTTAAAGGTTTTAGGCGTTTTGAATATTGGGGGCAAGCGGCGAAGGGGACGGCGAGACGGCGGAAAACGTCGGTTGGGACGACGGCATCAAGTTTGCCGTTTTTAACGACGGAGGGAAACGAGATGAACGAACGGTTGGAAGAAAACGCGCTCCGGTTCGACGGCGGCGCTTCGGTCGCGTCGGGATCGGGAGAGGCGGAAACGTTGGAGCGATTGGAAGGGGCGGTTCCGAACGAAACGTCGGAAACTCCGAGAGCGCCGCGCGGGAAGCGGCAAAGCGGACGAGCGCGGACGGTCGGCGTTTTTAACGGGTTTAGCGTTTTTAACGTTCTCGGCGTTCTTTTGGCGGCGTTTGCGGTCGCGGGGCTTTGGGCGGCGATTCAAGGGGGGCGCGAGGCTTGGCGGCGGACGTGTTGCGCGGTCAAGTTGCAAGCGATCGCGGCCGCGATGGGGGCTTATTGCGACGCGAACGGCGTTTTGCCTCCGGCGTATACGGTCGACGAGGCGGGACGGCCGCTCCATTCTTGGCGCGTTTTGATTTTGCCGTATCTCGAAAGCTCGCCGCTTTACCGAGAAATTCGGCTCGACGAACCTTGGGACAGCGAGTGGAATTCGCGGTTTCACTCCTTGCCGGTTTCGCCGTTCGCTTGCCCGAGCCGCGTCGCCGCGCTCCCGAACGGGGCGCCGATTACCGAAACGACGTATTCGGTCGTCGTCGGGAACGAAACGGCGTTTCCAGGCGCGGGAAAATGGAGGAAATGGGAAGATTTTGCCGACGGTTTGGCGAAAACGCTTTGCGTCGTCGAGCGAAAAACGCCGGTTTGCTGGATGGATCCGACGCAAGAATTAACGCTCGAAACGCTCGCGGCGGAATTGGCGAACGAACATAAAGGCCGGAAGAGCGGCGAAGGCGGCGCGCTCGCGGCGACGTTCGACGGGGCCGTCCGCTTCGTTCCGGCGTCGGCCGACGCGACGACGTTGAAAGGGGCGGCGACCGTCGCCGGAGGGGAGGAAGTCGGCGAGTTCGAACGACTCGAACCGACGTTCGCGGCGAATTAACGCGACGTTTGGCGTTTTGCGGCGTCGCCGTCGGCGGAGCGTTGGAGCGATCGGGGCGCGAAACCGGCGCGTCGACGAGAAAAGTTTGACTTTTTTGAGAAAATTGAAATTTTTTTTGTCGCGTTTGACGTTTTGGCGGTCTTTACATAATAGGAGCGACGACGTAAGGGGCGAATTTGACGGCGAATTGCGGACGGTCGCGTTAAAAGAGGGGAAAGCAAAGAAAGCGGGAAGAGTCGGCGAAGCGGGGAGAATAAGGGAGTCGGCGAAAGCGCGGCGGCTTGAACGGTCGCGGCGAGATTGCGGGAAACGTCGGTTTTGACGGCGTTTTCCGCTTTTTTTTTGAAAACTCCGGCGGAAATCGGCGTCGCGACTTGACTTGCAAACGTCGGCGCGATAAAAAGAAAGCGCGAGCGACGGAATGTCGCGGTCGAGGCGTTTGACTTTAACGATTTTAACGACGAGCGGGAAGAGCGAAATGGAACGTCCGCGTCGGCGGCGCTAATTGGGGAGTTTAACGATTAAAGGGAATGAGATGAAGAAGTGGTTTTGGCAAAACGCGCAAGGGGAAACGAGCGAAGCGTCGACGTTGGCCGACTTAATCGACGCGGCGCGGCGGGGCGAAATTGTCGCGTCGACGCAAGTTTCGAACGACGGCGAAACTTGGAAGTCGGCGGCGGACGTTCCGGCGCTTGCGAACGCGCTCGGACTCGCCGTTCCTCCGACGGCGGGCGCGGGGCGTTCGGTTTATCCGCCGCAAAAGAAGGGGCCGAGCGGTTGCGCGATCGCGGCGAGCGTTTTGGGCGTTCTTTTCGTTCTCTTTATTCTCGTCGCGATCGGCCTCCTTTTGCCGGCGGTTCAAGCGGCGCGAGAGGCGGCGCGTTCGGCGGAGCGGCGAATACGTTGCGAGAACAACTTGAGAACGATAATGCTGGCGACGAGGAATTACGCCGACGCCAACGACGGCGCGCTTCCGGCGGCTTACACGGTCGACGAAGAGGGGAAACCGCTCCATTCTTGGCGCGTCGCGCTCTTGCCGTATCTCGGGGAAGAAGCGGCGGCGCTTTACGAGCAAATCCGGCTCGACGAACCTTGGAACGGCGAGTGGAATTCGCAGTTTCACGACCAAATGCCCGCCGTTTTCGCCTGTCCGGCTTCCGACGTCGCGGGACAAACCGACGCCGGAACGCCGCCGACGTTGAGGGAAACGACGTATTCGGTCGTCGTCGGGGACGAAACGGCGTTTCCGGGCGCGGGAAAAGGGCGAAAATGGGAAGAGATTGCCGACGGAACGTCGAACACGTTGGCGGTCGTCGAACGGAAAACGCCGGTCTGCTGGATGAATCCGACGGCGGAATTAACGCTCGAAACGCTCGCGGCGGAAGTCGGGAGCGAACATACGGGAATGGGGGCCAAACGCGAGCCGGGCTTTAACGCGGCGACGTCGGACGGCGCCGTTCGTTTCGTCGTAACGTCGACCGACGCGGCGACGCTCAACGCTTGGGCGACCGCGGCGGCGGGGGATTGAACCTTTATCGGCGATTCGGAGCGAAACGACGCGTCGCGGCAAGCGGCGCAAGTCGCGGCGACGGAACGGCGGAAAGGGAAAGATAACGGAATTGGAAAAGCGCGGTCGACTTGAACGGTCGCGTTGGAAAAGCGGGAAACGTCGGTTTTGACGGCGTTTTCCGCTTTTTTTTGAATACCGACGACGGTAATTGGCGCGAGCGGTTGGCGTTCGGCGGCGCGTTAAAATAAGGGGGAACGCGGCGACGGTCGGCGTTTGCGTCGGAGTGAAACGCCGGGAACGGCTAACGTCGAGGAACGGTCGCGCGGATTTTGACGGCGAAGACGCGGCGCGTTGGGGCGCTTTTGGCGTTTGAACGCAAGAAATGCAAAAAAAGAGGAAACCTCGTCGGCTTCCTCTTTTTCTTTTTGGGACAATTTTGGGTTAACGTTGTTTTAACGTCGGTTTCGAGCGGCGGTTAACGCCGGGGTTGGGCGCGCCGGAAGAGCGGCGGTTAGTCGCGGTTCGTCGGCGGGTTGCGTCGCGTCGGAAGGCGGCGGTTAGTCGCGGTTCCGACGCTTCTCGCTTGCTTCGCGCTTGGCGTTCGCGTCAGTTCGTCGATCGGAAAATCGGCGGGAGTTGGTTTAAACGCGGGTCGTAAGCGGGCGGAGCCGAATATTGGTACTGCGGGAGAACCGAGTTTTGCGTTTCGACCGCGGCGCCGGTTTCGACGCCGGTCGGGTAGGCGTTCGCCGGTTGCGGCTGCGGTTGCGCCGGAGAAGCGACCGTCGGATCCGTCCCTTGGATTTGCGGGTAAGGGCCGCGACTGACGACTTGCGGAGCGGTGAAACGGTAGTTCACGTAACGGGCCGAGTCGCGTTCGCGGGCTCGACGCCAAGCGTCGAAGTAAGCCTTGTTCGCCCAAGGGCCTTCGGCGAGCGTAACGCCGTTGTATTCGAGGAGCGAACCCTTGCGGAAATTCAGGTTGACGATCGCGAGGTTGTAATCGATAACCGTGCGATAATATTGCGTTTCGGTCGTCGCCAATTCTTGTTGCGCTTGCAGGACTTCGTACAGCGACGTCTTGCCCATCAGGAAGGAGGCGTTGACGGCGGCGACTTGCTTGCGCGACGCTCGCAGTTTGTCGAGATACGTTTCGATCAGTTTGTGCGTGCGGTCGAGGTCGCGGTAAAGGTCGCTCAGGTTGTGAACGAGTTCCAGCTCTTGCTCTTGCAGGATAGCGCGTTCGCGAGCCAAGGCGAGTTCGGCGTTGCGGACGGCGGCCATTTCGCGGCGGAAACCGATCGCGACCGACGATTTGATCCCAAGCCCCCAGTTTTGATAGTCGCCGGAGGTCAAGCTGCCGAACGCGTTGTTTCGAACGTTCGAGGAGTCGATCAGGTCGTGCCCGAGCCCGTGGAAACGGTACAACCCTTCCAAGTCGACTTGCGGTTTCAGGTAGTTGCGTTGCGCGATCAGTTCGAGTTCGCGTTTTTTGACCATCCACTTTTGCTTGCGGAGCTCCGGAGCGCGCGCCAAACCTTCGGCTTTGACTTCGTCCCAAAGATAACGGACGCGAGCGACCGTCGGTTCGTCGACCGGCTTGATCAGGCGACCGTCGGAAGGCGAAACGCCGATCATGAAGCGGAGAAGCTGTTCGTTTTTGTACAGGTTGCTTTGCGCTTCTTGAACCGAAATTTTGAACGTTTGGTAGTTTTCTTCAGCTTGCGCTTGGTTTTTCGCCGTCCCTTCCGGGTGACCGACGTCCGCCTGCGCCTTGACCGTGCGCCAAGATTGAAGCGCGGCTTCGTACCCGGCGCCCGCCGCGCTCAGATTGCGGTAAGCGTAATACAGGTTCCAGTAGGCCTCTTCGACGTCTTGAAGCAACGTGCGGACGCCCATTTCAAAGTCGGCGAGGGCCATGTCCATATTGATGCGCGCCAACACGACGCCGTTGGCGTTCCCCATCGTCGCGTTCGGGCCGGCGATGCGATTGAATTCGACCCCGGCGCCGCGGAAGAGCGGCTGCGTGAACCCGGCTTCGACGTAAGTCGTCCAGTTCGAACCCCAAAGACGGCTCGTCGCGTCGCTCCAGTCGTACCCGGAACCGGCGCTCGCGTAGACGTTTCCGCCCGTCGCGACCGATTTCGAGAGCGTCGTTTGGAACGTTCCGGTATCGGTGCGCGTCCCGACGCTGTCTTGATAGGAGTTGACGTAGTTGCGGGCGACGTCCGCTTTTTGCCAAGAGACGTTCGTCGTCCAGATCGCGTCGAACGCCGAAAGCGCCGCTTGAACGCCGGCGGTCGGGTTCGATTCGACGATCGCCGGATCCCAAACGGTCATCGCGGCGTTCGGCGACGAAAGGAGAAGCGTCGGGGTTCCGCTAACGCCGGACGCCGAGAAGTTGACGCCGCTAAGTTGACGGAGCACCTTGCTGTTTTCCAACGCCATTTGACGCACTTCGTCGAGCGTGAGGAGCCACTCTTCTTTCGGATCGGGATTGTCGAGCGTCAGCGGCTCGAGCGCGTTCGTTACGTCGTCGAGCGACGGAACGCATTCGTTCGGGTACTCGATTCGCGTTTGCTCGTCGATGTATTTGCTTTGGGCGTCCCCGCGCTCGCCGATAAAGCGCGGCTGCTGCGGCTGACATCCTGTCAGCGCGGCGCCGATCAGCGCGCAAGCGAGGAAGCGTTTGAGGTTAAAACGTCGATTCATTGGATTGTCCCTGTCCGTATAAACGACTAGTTTTCCGATAAGAAAAGGGGCTTGCGCCCGGTTGGCTCGCTCCGAAATTGGGAGCGCGGTTTCCTTGCGCCGCTCGAGGCGAGGCAAGATTTTTCAACGATTGGGCATACAATAATAAAATTTTTGACAAGTGTAAACCGCAAATTTTTTAATTTTTGCTCTTTCGTTAATATCGTTATCGTCCGCGCGACCGGAACCTTGAAAAAAATCCCGACTTTTTTTCGCTTTTTTTGCGAGATTTTCTCAAGAAGCGGCGAAAAATCGCAAATTTTAACGCTCTTTTTGCCCAAAGCGCCTGTTTTAACGTTAAAATGGGCAATGTAAGGACGGCGCGCGGTCGACGCGAAAAAAAAGTTGAGCCGAAATAATCGTTTTTCGCGATTTTATCGTTTTTTGCGAACGCGTTGTTCCGGTTAAGTTGACGGGGGAAAACGCGGAGTTTGCGACGTCGGCGGGGAATAGTAAGATTGGGAAAAATAAAGAAAGCGCGTAAACGGCGTAAAAAAACGCTCTCGACAAGCGCCGAGAGCGTTCTTCCGACTAGCGTTTAATCAAACGATAAACGTTAGTTGTAGTAGTTCATGTGATTTTGGCACGGAACGACGTTCGAGTCCGGGATTTCGCGAATCCAAATGTTGCGGAACTTCGTCGTGTTGCTGTGGTCTTGGAGTTGGATCGGTTCGCGGTCGCCGTGCGGTTGGTATTGCGGCGTGCGATGGAAGAAGGTGTCGCCCTTGATTTCCCAGTGGTTTTGGACGACGCAACCGTTCAGGATCGCGGTGATGTAAGCCGGGCGAATGACTTCGGCGACGTAATCGTTGCCGTTCGCGTCTTTTTCAACGCGGAGAATCGGGCGCGTGAAGATAATATCGTAAGTTTGCCATTCGGTCGGCTTTTTGACCGGGTTGACATACGGCGGGAATTGCTTGTAAATCGCGCCGCATTGACCTTCGAAGTAGGTCGGGTTTTCATACGAGTCGAGAACTTGCAGCTCGTAGTGGTTCATCAGGAAAATACCGCTGTTGCCGCGACCTTGGCCCTTGGCGTTCGGATTGTCGACCGGCGGGCAGGCGAATTCGATGTGAAGTTGGCAGCTGCCGAACTTGTCTTTCGTCGCGATCGAGCCGGAACCCGGTTTGCAGACGAGTTCGCCGTTGACGACGTTCCATTTGCCGCCGGTCCATTTCGCGTCGAACGTTTCTTGAGCGCCGTCGAAGAGAACGATCGCGTCGGACGGAGCGTCGGACGGTTTTTCGCCCGGCGTAACGACCTTCGGTTCTTGCCAATCGATACCCATGCGGAAGTCGCCGCCGCGGAATTCGCGGTTTTTGTCTTGCGCGGAGACGGACGAAACCGCCGCGACCGCGAACATAAGAGCGAAGAAAATACGTTTCATGAAAAAGTCTCCAAAAATCGGATTGTCGTGCGAAAGGGCGCGGACGAAACGGCCCGGTCGGCTTTTCTTTCCGTCTATTATTCCCATTTTTTTGTAAAAATCAAGAGCCGGGCGCCGTCGGGCGACGGAGAAAAACAATCGTTGAGCGTCGCGAAGTCCGCGTATTCGCTAAATTTTTTGCGCGTTGCCTATTATTCCTGTTTTAACGCGGCGTTTCGCGTTCTTGTTAATTTCGCGTAAACCGACTCTTTTCGCTATCTTACCGCGACGGCGTTTTCGGAGAAAAAAAGGAAAATTTTTGGCGGAACGGCGTTTTTTTTCGCGTTTTTCGTTGAGATTTTCTCCGCGTCGGAGTATACTTAAAGAAACGACGGTAAGTCGAACCGGTCGAGCGCGGAATTCTTACAAATTTTAGCGACGAGGGCGGGCGTCGTCTTTAAACGTTGAAAATATAGTTTATACTGAGAACGGAGGGGCGGGTCGTCGACGCGTCGAGCCTCCGAAAAGCTTTTCGAGGATAAACGTAATATAGAGAGGAAAGGTTTGCGATGGCGAAAAAACTGCGATGGTTGAACGCGAAAAAAGAAACGAGCGCCGACGCGACGACCCCGAACGCCGACGCGTCGCCGAGCGCGAACTCGGGCGCATCCGCCGTTTCCAACGATGAAAACGACGCGGTCGCCGAAGAGTCCGCCGTCGACCCCGCGACGTTCGACCCGAAATCGCCGCCGGAAATCACCTTCTCGACGGTTTTGTCCGATTACGACTTTTATCTCCTCGGCGAAGGGAAGCATTGGCAAAGTTACGAGAAACTCGGCGCGCATTTCCGAACGGTTAACGGCGTCGAGGGCGTCAACTTCCTCGTTTGGGCGCCGAACGCGTCGCGGGTGGCGGTCGTCGGCGACTTTAACGATTGGGACGGTTACAAAAACCCGATGGTGAAACATTATCCGTCCGGGCTTTGGGAAACGTTCGTTCCGGGCGTCCGCGAGGGCGCGATCTACAAATACCGCGTCGAGAGCGACGGTCGCGTTACGGAGCGCGCCGACCCTTACGGTTTTTACGCCGAAGTCCCGCCGCGCACCGCGTCGGTCGTCGCCGATTTGAGCAAATACGAATGGAAAGACGGCGCTTGGATGACCGAGCGCGCGCAAAACGACGTCGCTTGGCTCCGCGAGCCTATGTCGGTCTACGAAGTTCACTTGGGAAGCTGGATTCGCTCCGATTCCGACCCGGAACGCTTGCCGACGTACCGCGAGTTGGCCGACCAACTCGTCGACTACGTCAAAAAGCTCGGGTACACGCACGTCGAGTTCCTGCCGGTGTCGGAACACCCGTTGACCGCGAGCTGGGGTTATCAGGTGATCGGGATGTACGCCGTTACGAGCCGTTACGGTCGCCCCGAAGACTTTATGTATTTGGTCGACAAGTGCCACCAAAACGGGATCGGCGTCATCGTCGACTGGGTGCCGGCGCACTTCCCGAAAGACGCGCACGGTCTGCGCCGCTTCGACGGGCAAGCGCTCTACGAACACGAAGACCCGCGGCAGGGCGAACACCGCGACTGGGGCACGCTCATCTTCAATTACGGTCGCAACGAAGTGCGCAACTACCTGATTTCGAACGCGCTCTTTTGGCTCGACAAATACCACGTCGACGGCTTGCGGGTCGACGCGGTCGCCTCGATGCTTTATCTCGACTATAGTCGTCAAGAAGGCGATTGGATTCCGAACGAAAAGGGCGGGCGCGAAAACCTCGAAGCGATCGCGTTCCTGCAAGAGTTGAACGTCGAGGCGCACGGGCGTTTCCCCGGCGTTCTTACGATCGCGGAAGAGTCGACCGCTTGGCCGGGCGTCTGCAAACCGGTCTGCGACGGCGGCTTGGGCTTCTCGATGAAGT
>JAZQAP010000347.1:0-3260 GCA_045545275.1 Thermoguttaceae bacterium
GCGGAAAAGACGGCGCCGATCGTCGCGAAGATTAACGAACCGATTCCAATCGTCGTAAACGACGTTCGAACCGTTTCCCGAAGCGCCGCGTCGTCCTTCGCTCCGTAAAAGCGCGAAACCAAGACGCCGACGCCGAGCGTCAAACCGCCGATCAAGCAGACGAGCAACGAAACGAGCGAAACGTTCGAGCCGACCGCCGCCAACGCTTTGTCGCCGACGTACCGCCCGACGACGACTAAATCCGCCATATTGAACGCGATTTGAAGGACGTTCGATAACGCCAACGGAACCGAAAAGAGAATCAGCTTCGACCAAAGCGGGCCGACGCTCATATCGATTTCGGTCGAACGCGATTTCGAATGCGAACCCCAAGGAAAGTGGAGATGTAAGTGCGGAAAACGGAAACGGTTCGGCGACAAGCGGCGCCTCCTTGCGCGTTGCGGAAAAGACCGCTCTTGGAGTCGACGGAGCGGGAAGGAAACGATATTGTTGGTTTTACGACTTTTAACGGCGGTTTGGCGTTAAATTGGGGAAAAGCGGCGCGAAAAAACGACGCTCGAAAGTCGTTTCGCCTCGAAGGCCGACTTCCGAGCGCCGAAAAACGCGCCGGTTAAACGCCGTCGTTTAATTACTTAACGACGAGGTTGACCATCTTGCCGGGAACGATAATCTTTTTGACGATCGTTTTTCCTTCGACGGCGGCGGCGATTTTCTCGTCGGCCAACGCGGCGGCTTCCATCGCGGCGGCGTCGGCGTCGGCGGCGACTTCGATTCGGGCGCGCACCTTGCCGTTGATTTGAACCGGAACGACGACGGCGCTTTCGCGGAGCGCGTTTTCGTCCCAAGTCGGCCAAGGTTCGTACGCTAACGTCGTCGAAGCGCCGAGCAACGCCCAAAGTTCCTCCGCCAAGTGCGGCGCGAACGGCGAAACGAGCAAAACGAACGTTTTCATCGCCGATTTCGGGCGGACGTCTTGACGGCTGAAGAAGTTGGCGCACTCCATCATGCGGGCGATGGCGGTGTTAAACGACAACGCCTTAATATCTTCCGTCGTCGCTTTGATCGTTTTGTGCAGGACGCGGTTTTGTTCTTCGGTCGGTTCGACGTCTTGAACCGCTTCGTGAAGCTCCGTTTTTTCCGGGTCTTGCGAAACGATCATCCGCCAAACGCGGTCGAGGAAGTTGCGGACGCCGCTGACGCCGTCCATGTTCCAAGGTTTGACCGCTTCGAGCGGGCCCATAAACATTTCGTACAAGCGGAGCGAGTCGGCGCCGTATTGCGCGACGACGTCGTCCGGGTTGACGACGTTGCCGCGGCTCTTCGACATCTTTTCCGATTTGCCGATCGCGACGATCGACGAATCGGACGCGAGGACGTAATTGTCGCCGCTCTTCGCGACGTCTTTTTGCGCCAGTTTGACCGCCTTAAGCTCGGAACCGTCCGCTTTCAGCGTCGCGACGTTCGTCGCTTTGTCGACGTCGACGTCGCGCGCCGAAACCCAAGCGCCGTCGGCGTTTTGGAAAGCGGTGTATTCCATTTCGCCGAGAATCATTCCTTGGTTGACGAGACGTTGGAACGGCTCTTTCGTCGAGACGTAACCAAAGTCGTACAAGACTTTATGCCAAAAACGCGCGTAAAGCAAGTGCAAGACGGCGTGTTCCGCGCCCCCGACGTAAAGGTCGACCGGGCCCCAAGCCTTTTCGATTTCCGGGTCGACGATCGCGTCGGCGTTTTTCGGGTCGAGGTAGCGCAGGTAGTACCAGCAGGAGCCGGCCCATTGCGGCATCGAGTTCGTTTCGCGCTTGTATTTTTTGCCGTCGCGCTCGACGTAAAGCCAATCGGCGGGAGCGTTTTCGAGCGGCGGTTCGGGACTGCGTTTTTGCGCGTCGAAGACGAGGTTCGCCGGAATGTCGAGCGGAAGTTCCTCCGGTTCGAGCGCGCGAACGACGCCGTTCGGTTGGCCGTCTTCTCCGAGTTCGCGGAGGAGCGGGAACGGTTCGCCCCAGAAGTGCTGACGGCTGAAGAGCCAGTCGCGGAGCTTGTAATTGACCGTTTTACGTCCCAAACCGGACGCGTCTAAACGCTCCGTAATCAACGCTTTAAATTCGGCGGTCGGCGTTCCGTCGTACTCGCCGCTGTTGATCGCGACGCCGAGTTCCGTGAACGCCGTTTCCATCTTCGCGACCTCTTCCGCCGAAACGCTCGACTTTTCGGTCGGCGCGACGACTTGCCGAATCGGGAGATCGAACTGTTTCGCGAACTCGAAGTCGCGGGCGTCGTGCGCCGGAACCGCCATAATCGCGCCGGTTCCGTAAGACGCCAAAACGTAGTCGGCGATCCAAACCGGAATCGCGCGGCCGTCGACCGGGTTCAACGCGTAAGCGCCGGTGAAAACGCCGGTTTTTTCCTTCGCGAGGTCGGTGCGGTCGAGGTCGGACTTGAAGGACGCTTGACGGCGGTACTCTTCGACCGCGTCCTTTTGCTCCGGCGTCGTAATTCGTTCGACGGCGGGGTGTTCCGGCGCGAGAACCATATACGACGCGCCGTAAAGCGTGTCGGGACGGGTCGTGAAGACGCGGAGGACGTCGTCGCCCGGTTTGCGCGGGAAGGACGACGCGGCGCGGGCCGCTTTCCAAGCGTCGAAACCTTCCGGAGCGCCGATGTAGAAGTCGACTTCCGCGCCGACGCTCTTGCCGATCCAGTTGCGTTGCAACGCTTTAACGCCTTCCGACCAATCGAGGTCGGCGAGGTCTTCCTCCAAACGGTCGGCGTAGGCGGTGATGCGCAACATCCATTGGCGAAGCGGAACGCGCTTGACCGGATAGCCGCCGCGCTCGCTGACGCCGCCGACGACCTCTTCGTTCGCGAGGGCCGTGCCGAGTTCTTCGCACCAGTTGACCGGCGCTTCAATTTGATAAGCGAGACGGAAATCGTCGACGTAACGGCGAACCGCGTCTTCGCCTTCGGCGCGAACGTCGTCCGGAATCGGGAGTTCGTCGATAGGACGGGCCTTCTTCGCGTCTTTGTCGTACCAAGCGTTGAAGAGAATAAGGAAAATGCGCTGCGTCCAACGGAAATAATCGACGTCGGTCGTCGCGATTTCGCGATCCCAATCGTAGCTGAAACCGAGCGCTTTCAGTTGACGGCGGAAGTTCGCGATGTTGTTTTCGGTCGTAACGCGGGGGTGAATCCCGGTTTTCTTGGCGTGCTGCTCGGCCGGGAGTCCGAACGCGTCCCAACCCATCGGGTGCATCACCGCG
>JAZQAP010000348.1:0-2163 GCA_045545275.1 Thermoguttaceae bacterium
GAGCGAACGCGTTTTGAAAACCGCCTCCTCGAAAGCTCCGAACCGACCGGAACGTTCGGGCTCGCCAACACTTTAGCCGGTCTTCTCGCCCCGACGTTCGTTTTCGGCGCCGCCGCGTTCGTTTCCGCGGTCTCCCGTCGACGCCGCAGCCGCCGCGCGACCGCTAAAAACGTCAAAACCGCCAATTTGGCCGCGACCGATTCGGCGCAAACCGCTCAATTTCCCCAACCCGTCGAAAGCGCCGAAAACGTCCAAACCTCCAAAACCGCCCGCCTTCCCGTTCCGAGCGTCGCGACGCTCGCCGTTTGGGCCGCCGCGCTCGGTCTCGTTCTTTTCGTTCTCCTCGCGACGAAGAGCCGCTCCGGCTTTTTGGGCGCGACGTTCGGCGTCGGCGTTTGGGGCGTTTTGTCGTTTCTCGCCGCTCTCCGACGCGCCGAGCGGAAGACGGCGCGCCGCGTCGCGTTCGGAACGTTCGGAGCGTTCGTCGGCGCCGTTTTTCTCCTCGTCGGCGCGTTCGCGACCGGGCTTCTCGACCGCGAAGTCTTCGCCGAAGCGGGCAAGTCGTTGGGATACCGCCTCGACTACTGGCGTTCGACGGCGGCGATGATCGCCGATTCCCCGCTCCTCGGCGTCGGCCCCGGCGAGTTCCAAAGCGTTTATCCCCGTTATATTTCCCCGACCGCGAGCGAGTTTATCGCCGACCCGCATTCGTTCGCGTTCGAGTTGGCCGCGCTCCTCGGCGTTCCGGCGTTAATCGCTTTCCTCGTCTTCCTCTCCGCGCTCGCGACCGCCGCCGTCGCGACCGTTTTAACCGTCAAACTCGACGCTCAACCCAACCAACCCAACCAACCCAACCAAAACAACCAAAACAACCAAAACAACCAAAACAACCAAAACAACCAAAACAACCAAAACAACCAGCTTAACCAGCTTAACCAAAACAACTTAACAAACTCGACCGCCAAAAACGGCGACGACGTTCCGTTCGTCGTCGGCGCGTTTTTCGGCGTTTTGGTCGCGTTCGCCGCGTCGCTCTTCCAAACGGCCCCGCTCGACGGCGCGTTCGTCGGCTCGGCGTTCGTCGCGTTCGCCCTTATTTTCCCGACCGTTTCGAGCGCGACGCTCCGTTCCGATTGGTCGAGCGCGGCGCTTCTCGGCGCCCTCGCCGCCGCTTTTTTGAACCTTTGCGCCGCCGGCGGAATCGGTTATCCGGCGTTAACTTTCCCGATTTTCCTCGTCGCCGCGTTCCTCGTCAACCGCGCCGACGCCGACGCCAAGTCGCCGCAATCCGCCCAAAACGCCGCCAACCTTTCCGCGTCGACGCAAACCGCCGACGTCCCCCGAACGTCCCAAACCGCCGCCCTCCCGCAAACCGTTCAAACTCCGCGCCGTCCCGCCAACGTTCCGCTCTATTTCGCGCTCGGAGCGGTCGCGGTCGCCGCCGTTTTCGACGCGACGGCGGCGCGCCCTTGGGCCGCCGAGTTCTTTTTTTCGCTCCGAATCGCGGCTCCGAACGGCGCGGCGCAATACCGCGACGTCTTCGAAGCGGGCGCCCCGGAAAAAATCGACGCCGCGTCGCACGAAGTCGTTTCGCAATGTTACTACGCGGCCGGAAAAACGTTCGCAACGCGCCCGACGCCGGAAAATCGCGCTCGTTGGGAGCGGCTTCGGGCCCAAGCGCAGGCGGTTTCCCCGAACTCCGCGTCGCTTCGGGAAGGTTGGGCCGACTTCGACGCCTCGCTCTTCGCCGCCGTTTCCCGCGGGACGCGCCGCGAGTTCCTCGACTCGGCGGTCGATTTTTACCGTCAAGCGGTCGACCGTTCGCCGACCGACGCCGCCAAGCGCGCCAAGCTCGTCGCCGCGCTCCGCGACGTCGCGACGCTTTCCCCGCCGACGTCCGTCTCCTCCGCCGCCGTCGAAAACGCCGACTTCCCGTTCCCGACGGTCGCCGCCGACGCCGCGCTTGCCGACGCCCGCCGTCAAGCGGAAATCGCGCTCGAACTCGACGCGCAAACGCCCCACCTCGACCGCAAACTCCCGGACGAAACCCGCGCCGACTTGCAACGCTTCCTCGACGCCGCCCGATAAAATCGACAAAACCGACAAGACCGGCGCGAACGCAACCCGAAAAGCGGAAATCGCGCTCGAACTCGACGCGAAAAC
>JAZQAP010000349.1:0-2710 GCA_045545275.1 Thermoguttaceae bacterium
GCAGCGGCGTCGCGCTTCGGGGCTCGGCGACGGTCGGCGGGCGCGTCCTGCACGCTCGCGTTCTCGATTATATGCGGGACGTCGGTTTGCAGAATAACGCCGCGTTAATCGTTTATCGTCCGACAGGGCGCAACGCTTGGCTGAGCGTCTCTTACGCCGGTTTCGTCGGAACGGTAACGGCGGCGAACGAAAAGGGGCTCGCGATCGGCGAAATGGGGGGCGCCGGCGAAGGGAAGTGGGACGGTCTCCCGATGGCGTACCTGATGCGCCGCGTCGTCGAGGAGTGTTCGACGGTCGACGAAGCGCTCGCGCTGATGCGGTCGACGCCGTTGACCTGCGATTATTATTACGTCCTTTCCGACGCCGCCGGGAATATGGCCGCCGTCGAGGCGATCGCCGAACGCGATCCGGTTTTGCGGGTTATGCGGCCCGGCGAATGCGACCCGCGCCTCCCCGGCGCCCTCGACGATTGCGTTTATATCTCCGGCCCGGGCGAGCGCGCCGACACGCTTTTTAAACGTTTGAACGAAAATTTCGGGAAAATCGACGTTCCGACGCTGATCGAAATCTTGAAACGGCCCGTTTCGATGAAGTCGAACTTGCACGACGCGATTTTCGCTCCGGAGACGCTCGACGTTTGGTTCGCCGAGGCCGGCGCGACGACGCCCGCTTGCGACGAGAAGTATTATCGGGCGAATTTGCGCGAACTGCTCGAATTTTACGACCGCGAACAAAGCGCCGCCGTTGAAAAATAAGGGAGAAACCGTCGGAGCGTGGAAGAGAAAAAGTCGCCGAACGTTGGAACGAGCGAATTAGGACGCGATTTCGAAGAAAATTTGGGCGAAAACGACAAATTTTGAAAAAAATCGGCGGCGGTCGCTTGATTTTGCGATAAAAATTTTGTATAACAGTTAGCGTTGGGAACGGGAAACCGTTGCGCCGCGTCGGCGTTTGTCGACTTTGAGACGTTTGTCGGCGCTTAAGACGGGTAACGTTCCAAAAGAAAATAACGACGGGCGGCGTCGGACGGCGTTTTTCGCGACGGCGCGCCCCGACTTTTAAATTTTTAAGCCGTTATTAGATTCCGTTATTCGGCGGAGTCGCATTATTAGGAGCTGTAATATGAATCGACGCGATTTCTTTGGCGCCGGCGCCGCGATGGGCCTCGGTATGGCTTTGAATTCTTCGACCAACTTCGCCGCCGCGCAAACGACCGCCGAAACCGACCGTCGCGCCGAAGCGAAACTTCGCATTTCGAGCCAAATGGGCCCGGCCCCGGGTAAAAACGACGCCGAAAAGCTCGCCAATATGAAGAAATACGGTTGTGAAGCGGTCGAATATCACGGCGGTTGCGTCGGCAAAGGCAAAGAACACAAGAAAATGGCGAACGACGCCGGTCTTGAAGTTTCGGTCATCTGCTGGGGTTCCTGCAACGGCGACCTCTGCTCCGACGTCGTCGAAAAACGTCAACCGGGTATCGACGCTCTGAAACGCGCGCTCGAAACCGCCGCCGAAATGGAAGCTCGCGGCGTTATTTACGTTCCGGCGTTCAACGGCCAAACGAAACTGACGAACCAAGAAATCCGCAAACTTTTGCTCGAGTTCATGCCGGAAGTCGCGAAATTCGCCGCCAGCATGAACACGGCCGTTATTTTCGAACCGCTCTGCCGTATGGAAGCGTTCTTCCTGCGTCAAGTCGCCGACGGCGCTTCGCTCTGCCGCGACATTCAACGCATCGCCGGCACGTCCGACGACAATCCGGGCATTACCGTGATGGGCGACTTCTATCATATGGACACCGAAGAAGCGAACGATATGGGCGCCTTCATTTGCGCCGGTAAGAAGTACCTGAAACACGTCCACCTCGCGGGCGGCGTTTCGGATCCGCGCCGCACCTTCCCGGGCGAAAACGACCGCAATTACGTCGACGGTTTCCGCGGCCTGAAATACATCGGTTACACCGACTTCTGCTCGTTCGAATGCGGTTGCGCCGGTAAAGATAAGGAAGAAGCGTTCAAGAAGACGATCGCTTTCCTCCGCGAACAATGGGAAAAAGCGTAATCGTTTGCGCTTAACCGCTTAGCGCCGCGAACGCGTTCGGTCTAAGAGGCGAGCGCGTTCGTCGGGCGTCGCGGCGTTTTCGGTTCCGCGGTCGCTTTGCGCGGAACCGAAAATTTCTTTTGGCGCGGGAAAAGATAAAAAAATATTGATAGCGTGTCGCGCGGACTTATAGCGTGTCGACGCGAAAGATAAAATAAACGCGATTTGGGGCAAACGCCTTAAATTAAGATTGAAATAATTTATCTATTTTGCCGGAATTGCCGGGTTTTTTGGAAAAAAAAGAAAAATAAAGGTTTTTTACCTTTACAAAGCGAACTTTTTTTGCATACTAGTTATTAACGCTTGCCGAACGACGCGCGTCGTAAACGCTATTTGTGGGAAAACGAACGTTTTTCCAACGCGAAAACGACTCCGACGATCGGACGAAACGGAAGCGAACGGACGAAGCCGACGGAACCGACGTTGAAAAACGGCGCGTTTTCCTTGGCGTTCGACTTGTCGCCGACGAGCAACAAATGAGTAACAGCAACGGTGATTTTTCGTCCCTAGCGGTCGGCTACGCGGCGGTTGCGCGTATTTCAACCGTCTCGGCGCAAGCGGCTTTGTGCGCGGCTCTAGGATATTTTGTCGACCGGCGTTTTGAAACGGC
>JAZQAP010000350.1:0-10766 GCA_045545275.1 Thermoguttaceae bacterium
AGAGACTTTAGAGCGCGCCCAAACGCGACGACGCTTCCGATCGCGTCGCCGTCCGGACGAATGTGCCCGGTCAAAACGACCGTTCGCGCGGCGTCGAACGTTTCCTTAAAAAGAGCCCAATCGATCGGCGACGCGTTTTCGGCGGTCGCAACGGAATCTTTCGGCGACGCGGCGCCCTTCGCTTGGTCAACGGTCATTTTGACTTTCTCCTAAAATCGCTCGCAAAAATCATTATCGCAACTTATTTGGCTGCAACGCTTATCTTCCGACGTTCCAACCGAAATCGGCGGTCGCGCCCGACCGTCCGCAACCGTTTTCTCCGCCGCGCGCCCGACGCCAAACCCTTCTATTATTTTACTTCGCCGACGTCAAAAGTCAACCGGGGCCATCGTCTTTTCCGGACGTTATCCCTTTCTTTTATCTTCCTTTTTCGATTATTTTCCGCGATTTTTTGCGTCGCGCTCGCGGTCGTCCCGGCGAAGCGTCGACGATAAACGACCGTTATCCAAGCGTTACCTTGTCAAATCCATCGCGACGCGGAACCCCAAATCGACGGAACGACGCCAAGGCGGCGCCGCGGCTCGCGCTCCGGAACGACAAAAGACCGGCGCCGCGTTCCAAGCGCCCCCGCGAGCCGTTCGCATCGCGCCGCGACTCGGGCCGAGCGGATCGACGGCGTCGCGGCGCCCGTTTTCGTACGGAGCGTACCAGTCGGCGCACCACTCCCAAACGTTGCCGCACATATGGTAAAGCCCCCATTTGTTGGGCGCGTATTGGTTCGCTTGCGCTAAAAAATCGACGCCGTCGCTTCCGATATTTGCCGCGGTCGCGGCGGCGTCGTAATTTCCGTAATTCGGCAATAATCTTTCGTTTCGTCCGAAGTGGTAGGCGGTTCGCGAACCGGCGCGGCAAGCGCGTTCCCACTCCGCTTCGGTCGGCAAGCGAAAATTCAAACGCAACCGCGCTCCGTCCGCTCGACATTCGCTCAATTCTTCGCTCAACCAATCGCAAAACGCGACCGCGGTCGACCAATCGACGCAAGTCGCCGGGCACAAGGCGTCGTCCCCTCTTCCCATAAACCCGGGAAATCCGGGAGTTAAAAAGCTGTAATCGTCGCCGTATTTCAATTTTTTCTGCGTTTTGTCGTACCCGATCGCCCCTTTGGGAACGGCGCGCTTCGTCGTTTGCAAAAAACACGCGAACGCCGCGATCGAGACTTGCGATTGCATTATCCAAAAATCGCGCGTAATTTTAACCCGATGCGCCCGCGCCTCCTCGTCCGACATTAACGCGATTCCGGAATTCGTCGCGTTTTTCGTCGCGCCGTCTTGAACGCGAATCTGCCGCCGCTTGATTCCCATCTTAAAGGTTCCCGCTGGAACGCGTTTAAACAATAATCGAATCCCTTTAACGGTTACGCTCCAATCGTCGCCGCCGTTGGCGCCTACTTTCGTAACGCTCGCTTTCTCGTCGACTTCGGCGGAGTCGAACCGCGCGCGCGAAACGTCCAAGGCACTCGTCCCTATTTGCGCGCCGTATAAGCAGTTGATTTCCATCGTTTTCCCCTTTGAAATAAAAGTTGCGATTCGCCGATTTTACGCGCTTGCCGTCGTTGCGAAAACGACTTTCTTACAAGAGAGGTAAAACGCTTCTATTTACCGACTTTTTCTCGAAAAATTTTCAAAAAAACTTTTCGCGTCCGTCGACGCGTTCGGTTCCGAACGTAAAAAAAACGTCGCCGGCCTCCGAAAAAGCCGACGACGTTTCGTCGTTAAAACGCTAACTCGTTAGCGCGTCGCAACTTATTTGAAGTCCATTTTCAGGACGCCGCCGGAGAGGCCGTCTTGAAGTTGAACTTCGACGCGGACGCGAACCGCTTCGACTTCCGCAAAATTGACGACGATTTCCTTGTCGCGCTCGACCGAGTAAGCGTCGGTCGTTTCGACTTCTTTCCAGTCGGCGCCGTCGGCGGTTTGGTACGTCAGCTTCCAAGATTTCGGCGTCGCGCAGCCGCCGCGTTCTTTGGTGTCGTCGAACCAGTAAATCGTCGCGCTCTTGATTTTACGGGCTTTCGGGTATTCGATTTGGAACCATTCCTTCGAGCCCTTGCGCGGCCACCAGGTCGCGCGCGGAACGCCTTGGTCGCCCGAGTGTTTCGGGTTTCCGGCGTTCGTTCCGTCGAAGAGCGAGTGCGAGTCGGCAAAGTAGGAACCGGTAAGTTCCGGCGAATTCGCGACTTGCGGAACTTCGTCCGTCAGGAGCGACGCGTCGAGCGGTTTGTACAGGATCGGCAACCCTTCGGCGTCGATCCAGTTCGCTTCTTTGCCGAGTTCGGAATCGGCGGCCGGCGCGTCGGTCAAACCGACTTGGCGAACCCAAACGGCCATTTTACCGGCGGCGCGGTTGTCCCAAACGCAGTACGGAATCGCGACGAGCGTTCGGCCTTCGTAATCCTTCGCGAGGATAACGTCGACTTTGCGCGCGGCGCTGTTTTTCGTCGCGGCGTTGGCGTTGTTCCCGGTAATAACGCGTTGTTCGATCTTGAATTGCGGGTCTTTCGCGAGGATAATGCGGTCGACGCGGACGCCCGGGTTGTCGACTTGTTCGAAGCAGTAAACGACCGGGCCGCGTTTCAGGGCGACGCGACCGAGGTCGTCTTTCACTTTCGGGTTCGCGATCGTGCGGACGACCGGCGTTTCGAAAACGAGCGCTTCGACGGCGCCGTCGAACGTGTCGACGCCGCGAGCGAAGGAGCGGTAACCGTCCGCTTCGGCTTCGGCCAGCGCCCAACCGGGGACGCGAACTTTCAGCGTAAACGGCGTGTTTTCGGCGTTTTCGTCCTTCATACGAGCGGTCGTTTTAATGAAAACTTTACCGTCGTAGGGATAACGGGTCGTTTGCGCGATTTCGACGATTTTGTCGGCGAGTTCGACGGTCGCTTTGCCTTCGACGAACATATTGACGACGACGGTATCGTCGACGCCGTTGTCCTTCGAGGAAGCGGTCGCGTAGACGTAACCCGGAACCGACGGGAGCGCGCGGATGACGTTCGACGGGCAGCAGGCGCAACCGAAGAACGGTTGACGGTGATGACCGCCGTCCGACGCGAGCGGGTTGACGTAAAAATAGGAGTCGCCGTTGAGGCCGTACCCCGACATAAAACCGTTGTACATCGCGAGTTCCATCACGTCGGCGTATTTCGCTTCGCCGGTCGCGAGGTTCATGCGGTGCGCCCAGAACATCATCCCGATGGCGGCGCAGGTTTCGCAGTACGCGCTCTTGTTCGGGAGCTTGAAGTTTTCTTCGAAACCTTCGTTCGAGGCCGAGGAGCCGATCCCGCCGGTAACGTACATCTTGTGGCGCGTTACGTTGTTGAAGATGCGCTTCATCGCGGCCATCAGTTCCGGGTCGCGGTAATAACCGGCGACGTCGGTCGCGCCGCAGTACAGATACATCGCGCGGACGGCGTGCCCGACGATTTCCGATTGTTCGCGAACCGGCGCGTGGTCTTGGCAATATTCGCCGAAGAGACCGTTGCGGCTGTTCTTTTCAATTTGGCGACCGTCCGCGACGCCGCGAATGTCGACGAAGAATTTCGCTTGGTCGAGGTACTTGCGGTCGCCGGTCAGTTGGTACATCTTGACGAGCGCGAGTTCGATTTCTTCGTGGCCCGGGACGTTTTTCAGCTGACCTTCGTTCGGGCCGTAACGCTTGCAGATCAGGTCGAGAACGCGACGGTTGATTTGCAGGAACTTATCGTCGCCGGTCGCGCGGTAGTAGGCGACCGCCGCTTCGGCCATATGCCCGGCGCAGTAGAGTTCGTGCATATGCGCGAGGTTCGTCCACTTTTCGTTCGGCTTCATCAACGTGAAGTACGCCATCAAGTAGCCGTCTTCTTCTTGCGCGGAACCGATCGCGTCGATCCATTCGTCGGCCTTCTTTTGAAGTTCGGCGTCCGGATGCGCGGAAAGGGAGTACGCGAACCCTTCGAGAATCTTGTAAACGTCGGAATCGTCGAAGTAAATGCCGCCGAATTTTTCGTGTTCCTTGCCTTGCAGCTTAGCGCCGGCGTTGCGGAAGTTGGCGATGCGCGGCGTTTCGGTTTCGCACCACTTAATATTGTGCGGAACGGAGACGACGCGGTTCGCTTCGATGCGCGGCGCCCAGAAATCGTCCGTCAACTTGACTTCCGTAAACGGAACCTCCGTCAACGCTTGCTTCGGACGGTCGGCTTGCGCCGCGTCTTGGGCGAAAGCGTTCGCCGTCGAAACGACGCAGGCGCCGAGGAGCGCGACCGTCGTCAGGATAGAAAATCGTTTCATCAATATCTCCTAAATCGAGGTGAAAATTTTATCGATTTCGTCGTTTATTAATATATAAGGGGACAAGCCGCGACGCGTCGCCGTTTACTCGCCGTCCCCCTTCTTCTTTCCGCCGCTTATTTACCGCTCGGGAAGCCGAGGTCTTTGCCGTCGCGCGTAACGACGCCGATTTGCTCGACGCTCCCGTTGCGTCCGTTGTACCAAAGGAGCCAGCGGTCGGCTTGCTCGTCGTACATCGCGAACGGTTTGTAACAGGCGGACGCGTCCCAAGTTCCGGCGTCGGGCCCGATAATCGGGTTGGCCGGGAGGCGTTCCCAATCGGTTGCGCCGTCTTGCGACCGGGCGATTCCGATACGCGCCAAATGCTCGTTCTCGAACCCGATGTAAAACATTAGGTAGCCGCCCTCCCAAGGGAAGACTTGACACGCCGTAACTTTGTGTTGTTCCCAAACGGAGTTTTTATCCGCCGCGAAAATCGGGTTGCCGTCGCGCTTTTTCCACTTGATTCCGTCGACGCTTTCGGCGTACCCGATCGCGTTCGGCTCGTATTGGTCGCCGGCGGAGTACCACATTTGGAAGACCTTTTTCTCGTCGTTCCAAAGGACGTGCGGGCACATCGCGGAGCCCTTTTCCCAAGCCTCTTCCGAAACCAAGACCGGTTCGCTTTGGACGCGCTTCCATTCGATTCCGTCGTCGCTTACGGCGAACCCGATTCGCGAACGGTCGCGAGTTTGGCCGGTGTACCACATATAATACTTGCCGTCTTTTTTCAGGACGGACGCCCGGTTGACGCGAATTTGCCAACCGCAATCCGGATCGGGCGCCAAGACGACGCGCGGTTTCGACCACTTCACGCCGTCGCGACTCTCCGTATAACCGATCGATTCTTTCGTCCGCCAAGAGAACCACATCTTGTACGTATCGCCTTCTTTGAGAAGCGTTACGTCGAAGCAGACGCCCAAGTCGCCGCCGAGAACCGGGTTCGCCGGATGCTTGACCCAGCCGCCCGCCGTTTCGGCGTAAAGTCGCGACGTTCCGAAACAAACGCAAGCGAGGAACGCGAGCGCCAACGCGAGTCTTTTCATTGCCTTACCTCCTAGCGAAAGAAAAAATTTCGAAGACGACGCTCCGAACGCCGCCGAAGCGCCGTCGTTTTCGTTGATTCGGTCGTTTTTTCCGCTTTCGCTCAAACGGCGCCGCGCGAGTCGAACGGGCCGTAAACCGCCGTAACGGTCATACTTTCGTCTTCGGCGGTCAGGTAGTACACCTTGTACTTTTTGCCGCCGTCGTAAACCTTAACGACGACGGAACCGGTGCGCTCGACGAGACTTTCGCGCCAAGTTTTCCCTTCCATCATTCCGGCGTTCCCCGGGTGAATCGTCGTCGGACAGATAAGACGGTCGCCCGGATACGACGCTTCGTCGGTCATCGCCGACGCGGTGTTGTTTTGCAGGTGCCAACGGTCCCAAACGCAAGTAACGTAAACGCGCGGTTTGGTCGCCTTAACGAAACCGGGCGACATCGCGTCGCGGTACGAGTGGTGGTTCGACTTGCAAACGTCGACCGGCCCGGCGGCGCGCCCGACGGCGCCTTCGTAGTCGACCAGATCGCCCTTTTCGTCGAGAAGCGGACAGCTGACGTCGCCGCCGGTGAAGAAGCGGAACGGCCCGAACGACGTAACGGTCGCCATACTGCAGGTGTTTTCGTTGATCGAACCCGCCGCGTTTTTCGGGTTTTTCGCGTAATAGTCGACCGTCTCGTCGCCTTGTCCGCTCCAAACGACGCCGTTGCGGCAGATGTTGCGGACGTGATAATCGTATTTTTCCGGTTCGTTGACCAACTTGATTTGGTCGAGCGCGCCGACGACGAACGCCTCGCGCTTGAGACCTTCGTTCTTTTCCTTGTAATCCAAGAACTTGCGCCAGTTGTCGCGGTCGCGCGGCGCTCGGTCGTTCGGTTGATTGTAGTCCGGGTAGCCGCGGTCGAACGCCGCGCCGATCGCGTAATATTCGGCGACTTGCGTAATGCCGCTGATTTGGTAATCGCCGCGCCCCTCCGCGACGCCGACGCCGTGTCGCCAACTGCCGATGTGGTCGTCGTGGTAGTGCGACGCGACGACGTAGTCGATTTTCTCGATTCCCGGCTTGGCGCGACCGATGTAACGAGCAATCCACTCGCCCGGGCGGCGCGATTCGTTCGGCTTGATCGCGACTTTATCTTTGTACGACGCCGCGTCGCGGTCGCCCGCGTCGGTCAGAATCGTCGTGCCGTCCGGGCAGATTTGGAAGCAGCTTTCGCCGACGCCGGTGTGAATGAAGTTGAGGTCGAGTTCGCCTTCCTTCCAACCGCGATACGGCTTCCCGACTTCGCCGTCCGGGTCGGAACCGGCGACCTCGAGCAGGTTCGCCAATTGCGCGGCGTCGGCGTTTTGCGCGTTCGCGCTCAAAAGTCCCGCGACGCTAAAAAAAGCCGCCGCCCCGATAAATTCTCTGCGATTCGTTTTCATTTCGACGCTCTCCCAATGCGATAAAACCTAAACGTTCGACCCGCGCCGCCGACGGTCGCCCGCAAACGACGCGCTTTTCCGATATTGTACCAAATCGGCGGCGACGGCGCAAGAAACCGTCGACGATTTTCGCGAAAAAACCCGATTTTTGCCGAGTTTCGCCCCCAACGTTAACAAAAAAACGCGCTCCGACGTTTCTCCGTCGAGCGCGTTTTCGTTTGCGTTCGGTCAAACGCCGAAAATTACTCTTCGCTCGTCAACGCGAAGTCGATCGGGTCTTTTTGCCCTTCGGCGATATCAGCTTCGAGCGTCGACATTCGGTTGTATTTCGCCGGAATGAAGTCAACCGTGTTTTCGGTAATGCCGCGGTCGATTTGCTCTTGCGTCGGGTTCTCAATCGGAACCTTTTTTTGCGCCTCGATCGTAACCGCCATTTTGCCCGGCGAAACGCGCGCTTCGTATTTGCCGTCGACAATCCGAGCGCCGGTCGCGGTGCCGGGGCCGCCTTTCGGCGCGAAGTTAATCGAACCGTCTTTAATCGGTTCGCCGTCGAACGTAACCGTTCCCTTCACCGGCGTGAGTCCGTCTTTTTTCGCGCAACCAACGAACGCGACGCAACAGAACGCCAACGAAACGGCGACCAACGTTTTCCAAGTTTTACCCATTTCCTCTTCCTTCTCGGTTTTTGCTAAATTTACGTCGAACGCCCCCGCGCTTGGTCGGAGGCGTTAGCTAAGAACGTTAGCGACTTCAGTCGATATCGGTTTCGCCGCCGTCGGACGTCGAGAGCGCGCGCCAAGTTTGCAGGTTGATCGTGTCGCTGAAGTAACGGACGGAACCGTCGCACATCGAGGCGTTGACGCCGCCGGAGTGGTGGGATTTCGCCGGGAAGGTCGCGCCGAACCAGTTGCCAGCGCCGTGGCACGGGAAGCGGGGGTTGAAGTCGTCCGGGTTCCAAGCGGCGCGCCCGCGGTCGGTCGAGGCGGTCGTGTTCGGGCCGTTCCAAGTGGTGAAACCGGCGCCGTTCGAGAAGATAACGCAACCGTAGTTGCCTTGGTAACCGCTGGTGTTCGGGTTGACGACCGCTTCCGACATACAAAGCGTGTTCGACGTGCCGTCGGTGATCGCCGCCATTTTGACCGCTTCGTTGTGGGTGAACGGCGCTTTCTTCGATTTGTACGATTCGCGCCCGTCCCAGTTGACGACTTCGTCTTTACGGAAGTTCGAGTTCCCGAGGTTGACGACGTAGCAGGAACGACGGTGGCACCAAGCTTCGGCCGATTGTTCGCCGATCGCTTCCGGTTCGCTCGGGCATTGGTGCGCCGAAATCAGCGCGACGCGGTATTCGTAGTGGCCCGGGTTGTCGTTTTTCGATTGGCTGTTGACGCGCGTCGTGTCGGTATTGTTGTTGGCGCCTTTGCCGGTGCCGGTGAAGGCCAAGCCGCTGTAAAGAGCCGCTTGTTCGATAAACGGAAGCGTGCGGGCGTGCCAAGAGAAACGGTCGCAGTTCCCGTCGGCGCCGTTCGGGTCGAGAACGAGCATCGCCATCGGGAAGCGGTCTTGGTTTTGGTCGGCGTAAGTTTGGCAAGCCAACGCCAATTGTTTCAGGTTGTTCGTGCATTGCATACGACGGGCCGCTTCGCGCGCCGCTTGAACGGCCGGCAGGAGCAGACCGATCAAAATCCCGATAATCGCGATGACGACCAACAATTCGACGAGAGTAAAACCGTATTGTTTCCCCCCCCCCCCCCAGTTTAACATTCGTTTTCATTTCTGAACCTCAAGTAGGTAAAAATAAGAAAATTGGGAATATCGTTTGCGCGTCGGCGACGCGCTTTTTTGCGACGGCAAGAAAAGGGGAAAACGAAAACCGACCCTAACGCCGATTTCCGTTTCCAACTTTGTCAACCGTTAATATATCGTCAAATTCAAAATAACGCAAGAGCCCCCGCCGCTTAATTTTGAGCGCAACGGAAAAAAACGTCGAAAAAAGCGCCCGCGCGACCGGCGCTCTCCTTCGACGTTTCCTCAACTTCCTATTTTAACGCGACTTAAAAGCAACCAAATCGGTCGACAATAAATCGCGTTTCGTCGTTTTCGCCGTCTTAAACGTCAAAGCGTCCAGCCGTTTTGGTAGTTGGCGGCGATCATCGCGTTCGCTTCCGGGTTGTTCGGAATCGTGTTCGTCGCGGCGTCGTATTCGACCGGCTTGCGACTGCGAATCGCGAGCGTTCCGAGCAAAACGAACTCGAGAACCGGGGCCGCGTCGACGAAGTTCGAGCCGGCTTTTTCGCCTCCTTTGCAAGCGGTCAACCATTCGGCGAAGACGTCGCCGCGTCTCGGGAGCCGCTTCGGAACGTCCGCGAACTTCTTCGCTCGCTCCGGATTCAAGATTTGGTCGTCGAACATAACGCCTTCGTCGCCGACGTAAAGAACGCCTTCGGTCGGGAGCGAGTCGCCGTTCCAATCGCGCGGCATCGGGGGACGGATTCCGCCGTCGCTCCAAACGAGCCGAACCGGCGGTCGACCGTCGCGTTCCGGGAAGTCGTAAGTAACGACGCTCGCCAACGGGAACGAAACGTCGTAAAATTTCGAGGTCGACGCGACGACGCGGCTCGGCGTCCCGAGTTTAAGCGCCCGGTAAGGAATGTTCGCCCAATGGCAACCCATATCGCCGAGCGCGCCGGTTCCGAACGCCGTCCAACCGCGGAAGTTGAACGGATGGAAAACCGCTTGACCGCCCCAATTTTCCGGACTCATTTTCGGAATCGGCGACGACTCCGGCCAACGGTCGGCGAACGGGATTTTCGGCGCCGGGCCGAGCCAAGCGTCCCAATCGAACCCGTCCGGAATCGGGCTCGTAAAGTCCGGATAAGACGGCGCGCCCTGCGGCCAAACCGGGCGAAGGCTCCAGCAGTAAACTTCTCTAACTTGCCCGATCGCCCCCGCTCCCAACAACTCGACGACGCGACAGCCGGTTTCGCCGGTCGCCGGACTCGTCGTGATTTGCGTCGCGACGCCCGCTTTTTTCGCCGCTTCGACGACGACGCGCCCCTCTTCGAGCGTTCGCGTCAACGGTTTGACGCAGCAAAGATGCTTCCCGGCTCGAAGCGCGGCGAGCGAAACGATCGCGTGCGTGTGGTCGGGCGTCCCGCAGTAAACCGCGTCGATTTTGTCCCCCTCGGCGTCGAGCGCTTCGCGGAAGTCTTTGTATTTTCGCGCTTGCGGGAAGACTTTAAACGTCTTCTCGGCGTGCGCCCAGTCGATATCGCAAAGCGCTTCGACTTGGAAGCCGACCCGCGCCGCGTCTTGCGTTTGCGGACAGCCGATTCCGCCGACGCCGATTCCGAGAAGCGTCGGTTTGTCGCTCGGGGCCGTTTCGCCGCGTCCGAGAACGGAGCGCGGAACGATCGTCGGCGCGAGCGCGACCGCCCCAAACGTCGCGGCGGCGCCTAAAAAATTTCGTCGCGAAAGTTTCATTTTCTTCCCCTTATATTAATATTGACAAAACGGAAAAAATAACGAAGAAAAAACTTCAAAGAACCAAACGCCGAACCGCCGCCCGACCGGACGCGTCGACGACCGATTGAACAAAACTAACTTTCCCATTTTTCGCGCCGTCCGCCGACTTTTCGGACGCCGAGCGCGCCCAAACCGAAAAGAACGCAGCCGAGCGCGAGCGTTTCCGCGAGGTCGCGTCCGCCGAGAAGCGCCGTTCGTCCGAATCGCGCGCAGTCGACCGGCAAGACCTCCGCCGCGACGACCTCCGTTCCGCCCCGAGCGCCGCGACTTCGAACCCGTCCCGCTTGGTCGACGTGCGCCGAAAAACCGCCGTGCGTCGCGGCGACGACCGGCTTGCGATTCTCGACGGCGCGGAAAACTTGCGTCGCGAGGTGCCCGTCCGTCTGCGAACCGTTGCGGAACCAACCGTCGTTCGA
>JAZQAP010000351.1:0-10308 GCA_045545275.1 Thermoguttaceae bacterium
TTCGATCCCGAATTCGCGCCAAAAAAAAAGGAGGCCCGCCGTTTCGACCGCGACGCCGACGCCGTGTTGGAAAACGTCGATTTGCGCGCCGAAGCGAAAGAATATCTCGACGATTCGACTTATTTCTTCCATCGCTTTCGCCGCCTTACCGTCGAAGAAGAAAACGAATACCTTCGCGAAACGCTCGCTTGGGAGGGCGCGCCGATTCAACCGATCGTCGATTGGCTCGACGCGACTTGGCGCCCTTTGGACGTTACGACGGCGACGGACGAAGAAATATCGTCGGCGTTGCGCGACCTTTTAGAGCGTTTGCGCCGTTTGAATCACGAGATTTGGCGCGCGGAGCATTTGTCGAATCGTTGTTTATACGAGTTGATCGTTCGCCGTCTTTTGCCGTGTAAAATGAAGCGGTTGGCGACGCCGAAATCGCCTTACGTTTGGAACTTTGAATTTTACTCGGAGGACGGTCGTCTGGACGCGTCGGACGAGTCGATTTGGCTGACGTACTACGCGACGCCGGAAGAGCGTCTCCTTTGGTCGCAAGAGCGCGACGTCGCGCTTCCGCAGCGCAAGACTCCGCCGTTTGCGCGGCGTTTTCCGACGTTCGACGCCGGTCGCGATCAATTTTAGCGGTTAGCGTTCCGCCGTCGCTCTTTTCTTCCGTTCGACGCAAAACCGCGACGCCGCCCGGTTCGCCCGCGCGACGCCGCTTTTTTTGCGTTGAAGTCGCCGCCCGTTACTTCTTTAAACGTTCGATCGCTTTTTCCGCTTCTTGCCTCGCCAACTCGTCGTCGCTCGCCGCCGCTTTACGATACCAACGCAACGCTTCGTCGACGTTCTTCTCGACGCCCTCGCCTTTTTCGTAAGAATCGCCAAGATTATACATTCCCCACGCGTTCCCGGCTTCCGCCGCTTTGCGAAACCATTTCGCCGCTTCCGCGTCGTCTTTCTCGACGCCGTTTCCATTGTAATACGCAATCCCCAACTGATTCATTGCATTAGCGTTCCCGGCTTCCGCCGCCTTGCGAAACCATTTTATCGCGTCCACATAATCTTGCGTCGTTCCCCGACCATTTTTACAACAGTTTCCAAGATTATACGCTCCCCAAGCTGCGCCGGCCTCCGCAGCTTTACGATACCATTTAACCGCTTCCTCGTAATCTTGCTCCGTACCCAAACCACCGTAATAGCAATTGGCCAAATTATTCATCGCGTCGGCGTTTTCTCGCTCCGCCGCCTTACGATACCATTTAACCGCTTCTTTATAATCCTGAGTCGTTCCCAGCCCATGGTAGTAACAGTTGCCTAAATTATTCATCGCGGTAACAAACTCGGCCTCCGCCGCTTTACGGTACCACTTAATCGCTTCCGCGTAATCCCGCGTCGTTCCATTGCCAAAATAACAAGAGTTGCCTAGCATATTCATCGCGTCGGCGCTTCCTAAATCGGCGGCTTGCCGAAAATACTTAGTCGCTTCCTCGCAATCTTGCCGCACGCCTTCGCCCCTATAATAAATATACCCTAAACCGCAAACGGCGTCCGCGCATCCTAATTCGGCGGCGCGACGCATCCATGCGATCGCCTCGATGTTATCCTGTTCCACGCCTTGTCCTAAATAATAACACGCCGTCAATTTATACATCGCGTCGCCGTTTCCAAAGTCGGCGGCTTTGCGGAACCATTTTATCGCTTCGCCATAATCTTGCGTCGCGCCCTCGCCGTTATAGTAGCAGTTGCCAAGGTTATAACACCCCCACGCGTAATTCATTTCGGCGGCTTTGCGATACCATCGGAGCGCCTCGGCGTAATTTTGTTCGACGCCGTTTCCCCAATAATAACAATTTCCCAACGAGTTGCACGCGTCGGCGTATCCCTTTTCCGCCGCCTTGCGGTACATGCTTACCGCCATCGCGTAATCTTGTTTCACCTCGTTCCCGTTGTAATAACAATCGCCTATCGAGGTCGTCGCGGCCAGCCAACCGCGTCGCGAGGCTTTACGGAAGTATTTCAGCGCTTCCTCGTAATCTTGTTCCACTCCGGAGCCGTGAAAATAACAAATTCCCAAGGAATACGTCGCCGAAGCAATTCCCTTCGCGTCGGCCTCGCGATACCAGCGCGCCGCCTCGACGTAATCTTGCTCGACGCCGGTTCCGTTGTAATAACAGTCGCCCAAATAATCCGCCGCTCCCGAATGTCCCGCGTCGGCCAACTCTTTCCATTCCTTAAATTCACGCTCGCGAAGTCGTTTTGCCTCCGCTTCGTTTTTTACCGCGCCGAATCCGTTCTCGTAACAATAGGCTAGCGCGCCTATTCCCTCGACGTCCTTTCGTTCCGCCGCGCGCGAAAACAACTTGAAAGCCTCGCCATAGTCTTGTCCAACGCCGACGCCGTTAAGGTAATTCCAGCCTAAACTCACCATCGCCGACGTATCGTTCCATTCGATCGCTTTACGATAATATTCAATCGCTTTAGCGCGATCTTGTTCGACGCCGTTTCCCGTTTCGTAACACGCCGCGAGCATATAAACGGCGGCCGCGTTATTTTTCTCCGCAGCTTGACGATAAAGTCGAAACGCTTCGGCGTAATCCTGCGCGACGCCGTCGCCGCAATAATAGCAATGTCCTAAGGAACAGAACGCGAAAACGCAATTTTGTTCGCTCGCCGCGCGATACGCTTCGACGGCTTTTTCGAAATCTTGCTCCCCTCCGGCGCCAAGATTGTAACAATCGCCTAAACTATCGAGCGCGACGGCGCAATTCGTCGCGGCGTTTTGAAAGATTTGCCTCGCCGTATTATAATCGCGCCCAACGCCTAGACCGTTAAAATAGCATCCCCCCAGATAATTCGCCGCTAACGCGTCGCCGTTCTCCGAGAGCTTTTCAAATCCTTCAAACGCCGACTTAAAGAGCCGTTTCGCTTCCGCTTCGTTTTTCGCGACGACGACGCCGCTATCGTAATAAACGCCCAACAACAGTAAAGCGAATGGGTTGCCTCGTCGCGCCGGTTCTTGCGCCAACGCGAACGCTTTTCGCGCGTTTGGCGCCGTTCCTTCGCAACCGTCGTCGTATAATATCGCCAGTTCCGCTTGCGCTTCCATCGAACCGGCTTCCGCGGCTTGCGTCAAAAGTTCGAGTCCGCGAACGCCGTCGATCTTCGTTCCGTTCAAGCCGAACGCCAAGGCGCGCCCCTCGCGGTAGAGCGCGTCCGCGGCGTTTCCGATCGGCTCTTTCAGCCAGAAGTCGGAACCGGCGAACTCGTAATACGGCGTTTGACTCGCTTTATGCGTCTTACGCGCTCGCTCTTTCGTCTTCGACGCGGCGTAACCGCACACGTCCAAAAACGACGCGCCGCCGTCGCCGCGCCCCGCCGCTCCGCGCAAGCCCTCGATAAAATAGTGCGTGAAGATTCCGCGTCCAAACTCCGCGTCTTCGTAACTTAGTTCCGAAGAACGACAACTTTGCAGAAACGCGATCCCCGAAGCGTCCGGCTTGCTAAACGAACGCGCTCGCCCCTTTCGCGCGCTCTTCGTCGACGCCGTTTCCCGACACGCGTCGACGATCAGCATCTTAAACTTCGCGTCGTCGCGGCGCAAAAGCGTCGTAACATCGTCGACCATAATCGCCGAATCTTTCGTTACATAGGTTTCGTCGCCAATCTCCTCGACCTCGACGTCTTTCGGGCAAAACGACGCTTCGCCGTCTCGCGTTTCGTACCCATGCCCGGAAAGCGCGACCAAAACCGTCGCGTTCGGCCCCGACTCCTCCAAAATTTCGTCGAGCGCGTCCTCGATATTTTCCTTCGTCGGACGCTCGCGTCGGGAACCGTCCGAAGTCAACATCCAAACGTTTTCTTCCGGAAAACCAATTTCTAAAAGAACGTTGCGCAACGCTTTAGCATCGGAGCTGGCATACCCCAACGGCGACAATTCATCGTATTTATCGACGCCGACCAAGAGCGCGAAACACGAGTCTTCCCCCTTCGCGACCGCCTCCAAACGCCGACTTCCCGACGCGCCGTCTTCCGCCGTCGCCGCCCAGTTCGCGCCGCCGAACCCCAACGCTCCGCCGACAAGAAACGCGAACGTCGCCGCCCGGCTTTTCTTCGTCGTTTTACGCCAATTCGCCATTTTCACCATTTCGCTTAACCCGCGCATTTTATTCGTTTCCTGAGTTCGTCGTCGAAAATCGTCGCCAATAAAATGCGACGCGCCAAATTTCTTGCTGTTTTAACGGAAACGGTCGCTTCCGCTAGCGTCGAGAGACGAAACGTCGCCCCGATTTACGGGAAAATTTTTCAAGAAACGCTAAAAAAATAAAGAACCGTCGCGTTCCGTAAACGCGTTAAGTAAAAACGTCAAGCAACAAAAAAAGCGTCCGTCGACCGAAATCGACGAACGCTTCTTTTCAAACTACCCGACAGGGATTCGAACCCCGACAAAGGGAACCAAAATCCCTTGTGCTACCGTTACACCATCGGGTAATTACGCAATCATTATAACCCGAAACCGGAACCGCGCAAGGGGAAAAATCGAAAAATTCGGCGATTTTCTTCAAAAAACGTCGCCCGCCGAGCCCGAACGTTCACTCGCGCGCCTCCCAAACGAGGCGAAATCCCAAATAGTTCCCCTTATAATCGGGCGGCGCCGAATTGCGAATCGGCAAATACCCCCGAGCCGTTCCGTTCCGCCAACTCCCGCCCCGAATCACGCGCGCCCCTTCCTTCGGCGGCGACTTAAACGTTCCGCCCGCCGTCTCCGCTAAATCGGCGCACCACTCGGACACGTTGCCGTAAAAATCGGAAATCCCCCAAGGATTCGCGCCGCCTCCGACGCGTCGAGGGAACCCCAACTTCCGCCAAATTCCGTCGTCCCAATCGTTTTTCCAGCGCTCCGGCGGCTCGCCCGCTTTCGCCGCGACCTCCCACTCCGTTTCGGTCGGAAGGCGGAACGTCCCGACGGCGGCCCAGCCCATTCGGTTGATTCGCGCCAAAAACTCGCGGCAATCGTTCCAACTCACGTTCTCCGCCGGCCAATCGCCGACTTCGTTCGCGTCGATTTCCCGCGCTCCGCCGCCGTTCGGCCCGAACCAGCTCGGGTTCGTTTCCATCACGACCTCCCACATCCGCTGGGTTACCGGCGTTTCCAGAATCCATATCCCTTTTAATCTCGACGCGTTAAGTTCCGCTCCGCTCGCGCCCAACAGAACGGACGGAATCCGCCGAAACGCGAACGTTACGCCGCGGCGCCCAAGAATGACTTTGCGCTTGCGAGGCCCGAGAACCCCCGCCGCGACGCTCGGTTGACTCGCCGAATTCCCGGACGCGATCTTTTTCTCCGCCGTCGTCTCGACCAACGCCAGTCGGAACCCGAGGTCGCGACGCCGAACGGTCGGCCCGAAATCGCGACGCGACGCCGAACGGCAATCGCTCGGCAAGTCGTCGAACGCTCCGCCGCGAGCGACGCGCGCCCCCGCCTTTCCGCCGACGCTCGGGCCGGTCGGGTCGACCGCGTTTTCGACGTGATAATCGACGCAGTAATAATCCTCGCACCACTCGGCGACGTTCCCCAACATATTGTAAAAGCCCCAAGGATTAGCCTTTCCGTCTCGAACGCGACGCGTCCTTCCGACGTCGGCGCCCTCTTTCGCGTTGACGGCGCCGTCGTTTCCGCCGTTCCAATCGTCGCCCCAATAGTACCGCGTCGTCGTTCCGGCTCGGCAGGCGCGCTCCCACTCCGCTTCGGTCGGGAGGCGAAAGCGGCGACTCGGCGGCGCGCAGGCGTTCAATTTCTTCAAAAACGCTTGGCAATCGTCCCAAGAAACGGACTCGACCGGCAAGCTCGCGGCGTCGTCGACCGCCGCCGCGCCGCGTCCCTTCGCCGAAAAACAACTTGGGGCGGTCCCCATTATTTCCTTCCATAAACGTTGCGATACCGCCGTTTCCGCCAACCAAACGCCTTGCGTTAGCGTCGCTCGATGCAACGGTTCGTCGACGCGGCGTCCCTCTTCGTTCGCCGGACTTCCCACTTCGAACTCGCCCGGCGGCACCCAACGCAACGCGATTTCGACGTTCCATTTGACCTTCGCCGTCCGCCGCTCGCCCGGCTCTCGCCCCGGCCCGAACCCCGTCGGCGCGCGCTCCGCTTCCGCCTTGAACGCCGCTCGATCGCGCTCGTTCTCGCCCCAAGTCGCGACGCGAAGTCTTTTAACCGCGTCGTTTAATTCCGCGTCGTCGCCGATTTTGATCCGCTCCAACGCGTCGAACGCCGCCGCCCAATCGTCGTTTTCCGCCGTTCGAACCGCTCGCGCCAAACGAAACGCCGTCTCGGCGGTCGCTTCGTTCGGCTCCGACGCGGCGCGCTCCCAAAAGAGCCGCCCTTGCGAACGCCAAATTTCTTTCGTCGTCGGACGCCCGGCCAGCGCCGCCAACGCGTCGCGAGCGTCCGTTTTCAACCGCCAAAACGCGCCGAAACTCGACGTCGGCGCCGACGCGTCGAACGTTTCCGCGTCGATTCGCCGCAACGACGTCGCCGCGTTCGCGCTTTCGGTCAAAAACGCTTGCGCGAGCGCCGACGCCAAGCGCGCCGCCGTCCGCTCCTCGTTCGTCAAAAAGGAAAACGCCCGCCCGAACTCGAGCGCCGCCGTTTCCAACCGTCCTAAAAACAACGCTTGCGACGCGGATCCGCCCGCCGACGTCAACGCTTCCCAACCGAACCGCGCCGACTCGTCCTCAACGTTTTCCCAGTCGACGCCGACGTCTCGGAGATAACCGTCGAGCGCCGCCGACGCGTCGACGAACGCCGTTTTTCGAGCGCGAAAGGTCGAAAAATCGCGTTTTTCCTCGGCGCACCAACGTTCGACGCGCCGTCGAACGCGTTCGAGTTCGTCGTTCGGTTCGTTTTCCGCGTCGAAGAGGGGCGCGGCGTCGTTGGCTCGAACCTCGAACGCCGCCGCGAACGCCGTTCTGAAAACGCGGTAAACGCTTCCTTGTTCTTGCTTTCCGTTTTCGTTCATCGTTCGCCGCGCTCCCGTTTTCGCCGTTCCGACTCTCGCCGCTTTCGCTCCGCCGCTCGGCGCCGACGCGCCGTCGCGACGCAACTCGTTTCCTTACCTTGATTATATACGAGCCGCCGTTCAAAAGCAACGCGTCCGCGCCCGACGAACGCCAAATTTCGCCGTTTTCTCCAAATTAACGCCGACCGCGCCGGGCCCTTCGACCTTCGCCGCTCGTCCAACGCTTACCTAATCGCCTTATCTTGCCTCGTTAACGCCGACCGCGCCGGGCCCCGTTCAAACGCCGCCGCCAACGCAGAAACCGACTCGGACAACCTTAGAACGCAACGTCGAAAACGCCGCGCCGACGAACGCAAAACGCCGTCGCGACCTTTCCCCCCCGTCGCGCCGCCCGAACGCGTCAAGAAACAAAAAAAAGCGTCCGCCGACCGAAATCGACGAACGCTTCTTTTCAAACTACCCGACAGGGATTCGAACCCCGACAAAGGGAACCAAAATCCCTTGTGCTACCGTTACACCATCGGGTAATTACGCAATCATTATAACCCCAAAACCAAACCGCGCAAGGGGGAAAATCGAAAAATTCCGACAATTTTTTTTCAAAAAGGACCGCGTACCGCGAAACGCGTCCGCCGCTTTCGCGACGAACGCTTTTTCGCTTAGTTTTCGCGCCGATTGCGCAAACCGTTTTCCGGCGGCGCTTAACGCTCCGACGGGATAATCGCGACGGTCGGGTCGGAGTCGAGCTCGTCCGTTTCCGGCGCCTCGATCTTGTTCCCGCGCTCGTCGAATTTGACGTCGGCCAGCGCCGTTTTGCGGTTCGCGACCGTTAAAAGACGCATGTAAATTTCACCCGGACTTTGGCGGCGCTTCACCGTCGCCTCCGCCTCTTCCGGCGTCTCCGCGACCGTCGCAAAGCGTTCTTTCGCCAAGCGTTCCGAGAAGTCGCCGCGGTTGATCTCCGCCAACGCGTCCGCGATCTCCGGCAAGTAACGCAAGAACACCGCGCGGCGCGAACCGGCTTGCTTCACCTTTTCGCGACGCTTCAAAAAGAGCCCGAGTTTGCGTCCGACCGTCTGCAGCGCCAAACGCAACTCCTTTTGAATCTCCGGATACGCCGCCAACGCCTCTTTCGACTCGCTCGTGTACGGCGCCCAAACGCTCGCGAAGTGCGCCATAATCGTTATCGGCCCGCGCGGGAGCTGGTTTTTCGTCTGTTGCAGGCCGTAGGAACGCCAGTTCGTCTGCATAATCGTCTGCGTGATCGCGCAGGCGCCCGCTTGGAATTGGAGCGGAACCCGGTTCGCGTACCGATAGACCGACATATTTTGGCCTTCCGACAAGTTCAGCGTTTGCAACGAATTAAGCAACGCCTCGAACTCGCGCTGCGTCAACTTCGGCGGCGACACCCGGGGGCGGATGTTCGCGTTTTTGATGATTTTGTCCGCGCCGTCGAACCCGATTCCGTCGAACGTCGACGTTAAAAACTGCCGAATCGTCCGCGCGTCGCTTTCCGAAATCGCCTCTTGGAGCGTTTCGCGGTCGATTTTTTGCGTCGACGGGCCGCCGCCGTAAGCCAAGCCGACTTCAATTTGGAACGGATTTCCCCGATAAACCGCCGGCGGTCGCGTCGCCGCGACGAAAAATTCGCCCGGAACGATCTTTTTCAAACCGGCTAAGATGTTCTGTTCGCCGATCGGAACGACGCAGTCGCTCGACGGCGCCGGGATTTTCGTTTCCGAAATCGCCGCGAACAACTTCGACACGTCGTCGCGGGAAAGCGTTTTCGGGTCGACGCGGCTCGAGAGCCCGGCCTTTTCGCAGATCGCGCGAGCCAACGTCGACGAAACGCGGCAAAACGACTCCGTTAAGAACTTAAAGAGCGTCGCCGTCTCCGTTTCCCGCGTCATTTCAAGGAGTTTGCCCAACTCGACGCCGTAAGGGTGCGGTTTGATTTCGACCGGTTCCGGCGGGAGTTCGCCGACCGACGCGGCGTAATGCGCTTCGTTGCCGTCCGGGTCGACGAAGTGAAACGTCGCGTGCGGATTCGCGAGCGCCGTTTGCTCCAAATACTCGTCGACGCCGCCGCGTCCGCGTTGGTATTTCGCCTCCAACTCGATCGTTACCCGAGTTCCGCTCGGCACGTCGACCCAATCGAGTTCGCGGTCGCGCAAAATTTGCCGCCCTTCGTCGTTCGGCGGAATCGTTTCGCCGGCGCCGTCGCCGTTGAGGACTTCCGGTTTGTTCGTTTTCGAGTCGATGCGGACGACGAAGTACGTCGCCGGTTTGCGCGGCGAGAGTTTCGAGATAACTTCGAGCGGTTTCCCGGTCGTCAGCAGGCCGTACATCCCGGCCGCGCTGATCCCGATCCCCTGTTGACCGCGGCTCATTCGGAGGCGGTGAAACTTCGAGCCGTAAAGAAGTTTCCCGTAAATCAGCGGAATCTGCTTGGGGAGAATGCCGGGGCCGTTGTCCTGCACCGAAACGCGGTAAGTATTTTCGCTAACCCGTTCGACGCGCGTCCAAATTTCCGGGAGCGTTCCGGACTCTTCGCAAGCGTCGAGCGAGTTGTCGACCGCTTCCTTGACCGTCGTCAAGAGGGCTTTGCGCGGGTTGTCGAAGCCGAGAAGGTGCCGGTTTTTCGCGAAAAATTCGCTGACCGAAATTTCCTTTTGCTCGGCGGCCATCGAGGTCGCGTCGGCCCGTTTGCGCGACGTTTTTTTCGGCGCGGCGGACTTTTCGCTCTTGTCGGTCGTCGGCGCTTTCGCTTTGGTCGACGCTTTTTTTTCGGACGGCGCTTCGACGGCTTCGACGCTCGTTTCGACGGCGGGTTCGGCGGGTTCCGGGACGGACGGCGTTTCTCGTTCGTTCGAACTCAACGGAAGTTCCTTTCGTTTTCGACGGTTGGGCGGCGGAACGCGAACGTCGCGCCCTTAAATAAAACGAGCGCCGAAACGCGGAAAAACGTCTCGACGCGCAAAAAAATCGCGCCGCGTCCCAACGCTTAACGTCGAGAGCGCGTTCGATTTCGGCGACGGCGCGACCGCTTCCGGGCCGCTTCCGGTCGACTCTATTATAAAGCGGATTCGGCCCAACGCAAGACGGCGTCGGCGAACGCGTCCGGATTTTCCAACGACGCGACGTGTCCGGCGTCCGGAATCGTCGCTCTTTGCGCGCCCGGAATCGCGGCGGCGATCGCGTCGAGCGAACTCGGCGGCGAAAGAACGTCGTCGGCCCCGCCCAAAACGAGCGTCGGAACGGCGATTTTCGGGAGAAGCGCGGTCGAGTCGGCGCGCTT
>JAZQAP010000352.1:0-4845 GCA_045545275.1 Thermoguttaceae bacterium
TTTGGACGGCGCGTTTGGCGACGCGGCGGCTCGAGGAGCGAACGGAACGCGGGGCCCTCACGGAACGTCGCGGCGTCGCGGCGACACCGCGAAGAAGTTCGAAACGGTCGATTCTTTCGACGGCGCGGACGATTTGAACGAAGCCGCGAAAATTGCGCGGATTGCGAACTTTGCGCAAACGGCGCAAACCGGCGAAAGCGCGGCGTTTGCGTCGGCTTTGTCGCCTTCGCCTTTTGTCGGCGCGGTCGATTTCGTCGGTTCGCCGTCGGTCGCGTCGGTTTTGGCGCCGAATCGTTAATCGACGCGACGGCGGCGAGCGGAAATCGGCGGAATTCGGTCGTTCCGACGAGCGTTTCGACTTTTTTTTCGAAGTCGACGCAAAATCGACTTGAAGCGCTTGCGCGTTTCGACTAAAATAAACGCAAGCGCTCCGCGACGAATCGGGCGCGTTTCTTGCCGAGCGTCGGCGCGGCGCCAATCGGGCGAAACGTCGGCGAGCGAAAAACGAATGGGCGAAAGGACGGAATCGAACGATGAACGCGCGCCGAAGAACGCCGAAATCGGAAAAAGTCGAATTGCAAATGACGTCGATGATCGACGTTGTTTTCTTGTTGTTGGCGTTTTTTGTCGTTACTTATAAAACGCCGGAGGTCGAAGGCGATTTTGCGATACGAATGCCGGTCGAAGCGCAGTCGAATCAAGCGCCGACGCTCGACGAATTGACGCCGGTCGTCGTTCGATTGACGGCGGATTCGCGCGGCGAACTCTCCGGAATTCGTTTTGGCGACGCGGCGCTCGGCGACATGAACGCGCTTCGTTCCGCCGTTTATCGATATATTAATCAAAACGAAGTCGCGTTTCAAGACGCGTATTCCGGCGCCGCGATTCCGGAGTTTCGCGACGATTTGGAGGTCGAACTCGACTGCGATCCGGGGCTTCGTTATCGTTACGCCGTCCAAGCGATCACCGCGGTCGCCGGTTACTTGAACTCCGAGGGCCAAATTGTTAAAATGGTCGACAAGGTCAAGTTTGCGCCGCCGAAAAAATAACGGTCGCTTTACGCGTCGCGTCGAACTTTTGCGCGTTGAGACGTTCTTCTCGGAGCGGCGAAGCGCGTCGATCTTTTGTTTTTTCTTCTTCGCTTGGCGCCTTCGAGCGCCGTCCTTAGCGACAGATTCGTTTTATTAATAAAGGGGCGACGGCCTTTTAGCGCGTTGCGGGTTTCGCGGACGCGCCGTCGCAAACGGGGGAAAAATGAATCGTCAAGAACATTTTGGGCCGTTTGTGCTGGAGCGTTTGCTGGGACGCGGCGGGATGGGCGCCGTTTATCGCGCGAAACACCGAGAGACCGGGCAGACGGTCGCCGTTAAAACGTTGCTGACGCCCTTGGAGTCGGAACGAGAGCGTTTTGAAGCGGAAATCTCGACGCTAAAACTTTTGCGCCACGAAAATATCGTCAAATTACACGGTTTCGGGCAGGAAAACGGCGTTCTATATTACGCGATGGAGTACGTCGACGCGCCAAGTTTGGCGACGCTGTTGAAGCGCGGGCGGCGGTTTTCTTGGGAGGAGGTCGTCTACGTCGGCGTCGCGGTTTGTCGAGCGTTGAAACACGCGCACGATCGCGGCGTTATTCACCGCGACGTAAAACCGGCGAATATTTTGCTTCTCGACGACGGCGTCGTGAAGGTTACCGATTATGGAATCGCGCAATATTTCGGGAGTTCGCGACTGACGGGAGCAAACCAAGTCGTTGGAACGATCGAGTTTATGGCGCCGGAGCAAGCGCAGGCGGGCCCGCTGACGCCGCGAACGGACGTTTACGCTCTCGGAGCGCTTTTATACGCGCTTTTGACCGGTTCGCCTCCATATCGCGCTCGCACGTTGCCGGAGCTTTTGCGGCGGCACCGCGAAGAAACGCCGGAGTCGATTCGGCGCGCGCGTCCCGAGGCGCCGAACGTGTTGGACGCGTTTTTAAGGGAGCTTCTTCAAATTTTGCCCGAGAAACGGCCCGGCGACGCGCGGCTGGTTGGGCGGAGACTCGAAGGTATTCTGAAAACGGCGGCTAATTTAAAGGGCGGAAATCCGTTTTTGAATTATCGATTTTTTATCGACGGAACCTCGTCTCTCCTTTCGGACGACGAAGCGAGCGCGCGGGAAACGCAAGCGCGGCGCGAGCCGCTCGACGATTGGGGGCCGGATATTCCGTATCGGTCGTTGGGCGACGAGTTGCGAGAAGAGGAGGCGAAGTCGCCTTTCGAACAAACGACGGAAGTTAACGTCGCGGAAGACTCGGGAAAAAAAGACTTCGGAACGCGCGAGTCGGCGAACGCGACCGACGGCGAAACGGCGAAAAAAGCGACGGCGACTTTGACGACCGTCGCGGAGACGATCGAGAACGCCGATTTCGATTTGGCGACCGTCGCGGAGACGACCGAGAACGCCGATTTCGATTTGGCGACCGTCGCGGAAGCGACCGAGAGCGACGATTTCGACGCGGCGGTCGCGTTTGAAACTTGCGGCGGTTCGGCGAACGACTTTCAAGCGTCGACCGAGGCGACGATCGCCGACGAGGCGCAAAAGAGCGAAAACGTCGCGTCCGACGCGGAGACGACCGTCGGCGTCGCGGAGAGCGAAAAGGAAGACGGCGACGATTGGGACGACGTCGAAGCGTCGCCGTTGGAGAAGTTTAAAAAATCGCACTTTATTTCGATCGACGAACAAGAGCTGGACGCGTTGCCGCAGCGAGCGGAAAAGAGCGTCTTGTCTTTGCTTGGAAAGGCGGCGATTTGCGCCGTCGCGTTGTTCGGCGGCGTTTTTCTTTTAGCGAAAGCGTTGCAAAAACCGACCGCCGACAAGTTATGCGAGCGAATTGAAAACGAATTGCGCGTTTCCGACGCCGAGTTTAGCGACGCGTTGGGGCGAGCCGAGGACGATTTGCGCAAAATGACGACCCTGTATCCCGAGGATCCGCGCTCGAAAACGGCGCGAGCTTATCTTGCGCGTTTGGAAGCGGAAACGATGGAACGGCGATTGGAACGGCGGTTTGAGCGACGGCGGCGCGACGGCGCGGCGGGGCCGATCGAGCGCGCTTATTTCGACGCGTTGCGCGTCGCGGAGCGCGACCCGAACCTCGGCGTCGTTAAGTTGACGGCGTTGATCGCTCTTTGGGAAACGCAAACCGAGACCGCGTCGGAAAAAAAATCGAACGAAAACGGCGACGTCGAGAAGGAGGAAGGCGAAGCGCTCGACGCGTTTCTCGTCGTCGCGCGCCGCCGACTCGAACGATTGATTAAGGAACGCGATAAAACGCGAGCGGACGATTTGGCGTTTATCGCCGAGCGTTGGGCCGCCGCCGTCGCGCTCGCGGAGACGGATCGCGCCGCCGCCGAGAAAATAAGGCTCGCGCTCCTCGAACTTTACGGCGAACGCTCTTGGACGAGCGACGCGTTGCGAGACGCAAAAGCGACCGATTGGAGCGACGGCGAAAGCGCGGCGTCGCAAAATTAGCCGGAAAGTTTAAAACGCGAGCGCCGAGCGAAAACTAAAACGACGACTTGCAAAGAGAAAGCGTTCAAGCGTCGACAAACGAGCGACTTAGGCAAGAAACAAAAAAAGCGTTTTCCGACGAACGTCGGGAAAACGCTTTTTTTATCGCGTCGAAAAAACGCGCCGCCGACTCGAAAAAAACGAGAAAACGCGGCGCGCTAAGTCGGCGATCAGTTCGCGAAGTGCGCGAACGCTTTGTTCGCTTCCGCCATACGGTGGACGTTTTCGCGCTTCGTGTAGGCGACGCCTTGCTTGTTGTAAGCGTCGAAGAGTTCCGCGGCGAGCTTTTGCGCGGTCGGTTGACCCTTCTTGTCGCGAACGGCCATCAGAATCCAGCGGATGCAGAGGGATTGAGCGCGGTTCGCTTTGACCGGCATCGGGACTTGATAGGACGCGCCGCCGACGCGCTTCGAACGAACTTCGATGCTCGGCTTAACGTTTTCGAGCGCCGTCGTGAAGACTTCGAGCGGTTCGACGTCTTCGACTTTGCCGCGAAGGATTTCCAACGCGTCGTAGAAAATCTTTTGCGCGGCGGTCTTTTTGCCGTCCCACATCAAGCAGTTGATGAATTTGCTGGCCAACAGCGAACCGTAGACCGGATCGCCTTTCAATTGTTTTCTACTGGCGGTAATACGACCCATAGCGTTTCACACTTTCTAATATTCAAATCGAAGTCCGGAACGCAACGGGTCGCGACGAGAGAACGAGAGAGTTTAGGGCCGGTAAAAAACAACCGACGTTACTCCGTCTCCGAACGACCGAAAAGGTCTTGGCGACGTTGCTTACGAAACGAGCGTTTCGCAGGACTTCACGCGTTAATTGTTGGTTAAAAGGTCGACCGTTCGCAAAAATAAGGAACGGACGGGCGCGACGGTTCGAAAAACGAACGTCGCTAAGGCGGAACGAACCGGATTCTAGGTTCGGCTCAAAACGCAAAAATTAGCGTTTTTTCGTCGGGCCGGCGTTCTTTTTCGCGCCGTAACGGCTGCGCGCTTGACGACGACCGTCGACGCCGGTCGCGTCCAAGGTGCCGCGGACGACTTGGTAACGAACGCCCGGGAGGTCGCGAACGCGGCCGCCGCGAATGAGGACGATCGAGTGTTCTTGCAGTTTGTGGCCTTCGCCCGGGATGTAAACGGTAACTTCTTTGTTGTTCGAGAGACGAACGCGCGTGATGCGACGAAGAGCGGAGTTCGGTTTTTTCGGTTGCATCGTGCGAACCAAGCGGCAGACGCCGCGTTTGTGCGAGCAGCCTTCGAGAACCGGGGTCTTCGTGTTGCTGTGTTGTTGTTTGCG
>JAZQAP010000353.1:0-15622 GCA_045545275.1 Thermoguttaceae bacterium
GAACGAGCCGACGCCGGTGCGGTTCGCTTTGTCGAACGAGCCTTTGAAAACGAGTTGGAGCGGAACGCCTTCGGTCGCGAGGGCGTCGACGATTTCGCGAAGACGCGTCGCGATTTGCGGCGACGTTTCGCGTTCGAGAACGCAGGGGCCGGCGATCAAGAGGAGCGGTTCGCCGCGACCGCAGCGATGCGGGCCGATTTTAACCGGATTGTCGAGCGTCATTGGAATAGCCTTAACGGGACGGGCGTCGGTTTGCGAGTCGACGCGTTAATATCGGAAAAACGGGACTAAACGATGGTTAGTAGGTTGTCGAATCGGTTCCGTCCGGCGAAACGGCGATCGGCGCGTTATCCGGAAGCGGACGCAACGCCAGTTGATAACCGGCGGAAAAAATGAATTTTTTAACGTCGCGAAGATATTCGAACGAATCTTGGTAAACGAAAACGGTGATTGTCGTATCGTCGCGGACGTATTTTAGGAGTTTTTGGCGAAAAACGGAGTCGGGGTTCGCCAACGCTTCGTCGACCGGTTCGCCGAGTTCGTCGCCGGACGGAACGCATTCGCCGTAACGGAAATTCGCCGAATAAACGATTTCGTCGCCGGAACGCCGTTTTTCTAAATCGACAAAAAAGTGAAACGTATATCCTTCGGACGGCCCGAACGCGTCTTCGATTTCTTTTTTCTCAAAATCGCCGCGAAAATTTTTGAAGTAAAGGCGAACGCGTTCCTGAAACTCGTTGAGCGGAACGTGCGAAAGGCGACCGTTTTTGAGACGGAAAAAACCTTCGCGACCTTCGACGGGACGCGAAATCGGCGTCGGCAAGTTTTCGAGGACGGTCGCTTGCGGACGGGCGGCGGCGAGCGCGTCTTTTTCTTGGCGCAAGTCGTCGCGACGTTTTTCTTTTTCGAAAATTTCGCTTTTGAGGTCGAACGCAATTTTATCGGCTTCGCCGCGCCGTCGCGACGCGAGCTCGATTTCGGCGTCGATTTCGGCGAGCGTTTGAAAAACGACGCGGTATTCGCTTTCCGCGGCGTCGGCTTGGCGTTCGACGTCGAGCGTTCGAGCGTTCAAGTCGTCCGTTTCGGTTTGGAGTTCGACGAGATTTTGGCGCGCGTCGGCGAGCGTTTTCGCGGCGTCGACGTAAGCGTTTTGCTCGGTTTGTTCGGCTTGTTGGGCTTGCTCGACGGCGGTCGATTCGGCGTCGGCGTCGCGCGCTCGGGTTCCGGCGATCATTACGAGGATGATCAAGACGCCGACGAGGTTCGAAACGACGTCGAGAAACGAATCTTGACCGTCGCCGCCGATTTCTTCGACGTTTCGCGGGCGGCGGCGGTAAAATTGACGGCGGCGTTTTTTCATCGGAATTTGGGCGGTTTGCGCAAACGGGCGACAACGGGGGAAATAGGGGCGAAGCGACGTCGCTCCGACTTGCGGACGATACCAAAAAAGTCGCGTCGACGCAAGGCGGAATCGCGTTTTGGCGTCGATTTTAACGCGTCGAAAGATAAAAAACTCGATTTTGCGTCGATTTAGCGGAGCGGTCGCTTTTTTTTCGACGTTCGATTCGGTATAATGGGAGGCGGCGCGAGCGAGCGCGTCGAACGTTAGAAAAGGAAGGTTGAGATGAAAAAGAGTTTGTCGTTGATTTTGAGTCGTCGGGCGTTTTGCGTTGGTTGCGTCGTCGGAGCGTTGGGGGTTGGCGCTTCGGCGCTTGTCGCGGAAGAAAACGCGAATTTGGGCGCGCAACCGTTGAAGAGCGCCGCCGAGTTGGCCGATTTATTGCGCTCGAAATTGGGAAAACCGTTCGAGATTCCGGCGCGAACCGGGCTCGACGTTCTCGGCGCGGAGCAAAAGAACCCGCGCGCCGTTATTTTTAAGGCCGACTCCGATTGGAACGACCCGGCGTCGGTTCGTTGGTATTGGAGCGCGGCGGAAGCGCCGGAAATCGCGCCGGAGCATCGCCGTTGGTTCAATACCGTTTGCGAGTGCAAACCGGCTTACGGCGACCGTTGCGTTTTGATTACCGCGTCCGGCAACGGCGTCGCGCTCGTTCGCCGCGCCGACAAAAAGACGCTCTTTTACGGACACGCGCCGGGGAACCCGCACTCGGCGGCGGTTTTGCCGGACGGAAATATCGTCGCGATCTCCAGTACCGGCGCGAAAGTTCGCTTGTACGCGCTTTCCGAAGAGGCGAGCGGGCCGGACGCTCCGGGCGCGACGGGGCCGACTCCGGTCGCGGCGGAATACGAGTTGCGGGGCGGACACGGCGTCGTTTGGGACGCGAAACGCCGCGTTCTTTGGGCGCTCGGAAACGACGAAATCGTCGAATACGAGTACGTCGGAACGAAAGCGAAACCGGAATTGAAGGAAATTTGGCGCGGCAAGCTGACGGGTCTCGCTCGCGGCGGACACGACCTTTACGGGGCGCCCGGTTTCGACGCGTTGGTTTCGACCGGCGCCGGAATTTGCGTTTTCGATCCGGTAAAACGCGAGTTTTACGATATTTACAAACGCGTCGCGCCGAACCGACACGGCGTTAAAAGCGTTTCGCTGACGCCGAACGGGAGTCTGCCGATGATTCTTCTTCCGGTCGAAGAGTGGTGGACGCCGAGTCCGACTTGGGGGAACGACGTCGAAACGCCGGTCGGAACGCTCGACGGCGCGAGATTTTACAAGGCGCGCTGGTGGGTCGCGGACGACTTTAGCGAAATCGGCGACGGGAAAGATTGGAGAAAATAGCGGAAATGGAAGAGTTGGAAAAAACGACGGACGCTTCGAAACGAACGGCGGCGCGGCGAACGAGGTGGCGTCGCGTCGGTTTTGGCGCGGCGGCGTTAGTCGCGGCGTTCGCGATTTTTAACGTCGGCGTTCGGACGGTCGCGCCGTTTTTCCTTTTTCATCCGAACGACGACCCGGCGGCGCGGGCGGAGTTGACGCGCATCGCGGCGGAGACCGGAAAGGTCGACGCGATGCGAACGACGCTCTCCGACGGAACGGAAATTTTCGGTTGGGCGGCGTTTGCCGAAGCGAAAAACGCGGGTTCGCCCGACGCAACGGAACGCCCAGCCTCCGCAGATTCGCTAAATTCTCCAAATTTACCCGGCGACGCGGACTCGGTGCGCCCGGTCGTCCTTTATTTTGAAGGGAACGGCGGGAACTCGGCGGCGCGAACGCTCGACGTCGTTCGGAAACCGGGCCCGCTCGTCGGTTTCGATTTCGTTTGCTGCGATTATCCGGGATACGGCGAGAGCGGCGGCGAACCTTCGGAGCGGACGCTTAAAGCGTTCGGTTTGGCCGCTTACGACGCGACCGTCGAGGCGTTTCCGGGGCGGCGAATCGTCGTTTTTGGGTTCAGTTTAGGAACCGGCGTCGCGACTTACGTCGCGTCGGAGCGTCCGGTCGTCGGACTGATTTTGGCGGCGCCTTACGCGGACGGGTTCGACCTGTTCAATAACTTCGCGCCGATTTTTTACGGCCCGACGCGCTCGACGGTTCCTTATCGAATGGAGGCGGTTAAGTTCGCCGAAAAGGTCGACGTTCGCCCGTTGATTTTGGCGACTCGGCCCGACGCGCTCGTTCCGTTCGAGAGTTCCGAACGGTTGGCGAAGGCGTTTCCAAACGGCGTCGAGTTCGTCGCGCAAGACGACGTCGAGCATCATTGGGTTTGGACGACCGAAACGGCGAGCGCGGAAATCGCCGAGTATTTGCGTTCGCTAACGCCGTCGGAATCGACCGGAACGGCGGACGAAGCGGAGAACGGCGAAACGCGCTGAAACGAAAGTCGGCGAAACGAAAAAACGCCGTTCGAGCGGGAAAACTCGAACGGCGTTTGCGTTTTTAAGTCGCGACGCGAGCGGCGTTTGCGGTCGGCGTCAAGGAATGATCGCCGCGGCGCCGACGACGGCTCCGGCTTGAATCAAGCCGCCGCGCAACGAGATCGGAATCGGTTGCAACATGTGCGGCGCGCAGTCGCCCGGACGGTAGTGGCCGAGGTCGTAAATGCATTCGTTCGGCGGATAAACGCCCATCAAATACGGCAAAACCGGAATCGTCAGCAAAAAGCGAGCGCGCGAGGTGAACGGAACTAAGAGCGGGTGGCAGTAGTGGCCGTAACGCTCAAGTTGAACGTCTTCAAAGTAAAGCGGTTTGTAGCAAAGGGACGACGCTTTCCAAGTGAACGTGATCGGCGTCGGCGCCTTGCGGAGGTAGTCGTCTTCCGGGAGCGGGCAGCGTTCCGGGAACTCGCCCGGTTTCGGAACGATTTTATACGGGACGTCCAAAATCGACGGCATATCGTTCGGATCCGGGCATTCGTCGACGTAAGGCGCGTCGTTTCCGCCGAGCGGATTCGCGTATTGAGCGGTCGCGTCGGCGGTCAGCGCTTCGGCGTATTGCGCTTGGCGAATCGGAGCCGGTTTGACGCTTTGGAAGGTCGCGCTCGTCGGGCGAATCGGCGATTTTTCGGCGACCGGCGCTTTCGCCGTCGGAAGAACGGACGGCTTAACTTGTCGCGGGACGGGCGTTTGCGTCGCGACGCTCGGACGAACGAAACGCGTTCCGGCGTTTTGCGCGGACGATTCGGCGGCGAGATTTTCCGCTTCGACCGGAGTCGCGAACTGTTGAGCGAACGCGGCGCCGCTCAAAACCGCGACGGCGCAATAAGACGAAACGAACGAACGCGAAACCGCCGTCGCTCGACCGAAAAGTTGACGAAATAGCATTTGACGCCTCCCTGCTTCAACGACAAGAGCCTTTTCATCCTTGAAAAGACGGTAATTTTTCTGCGAAAAGCGACGTTCGCCGCGTCTCGGTTCCTCTTGAACGACGACGCGGAACGTCAAAACGCCCGACGCCGGTTAAAACGTCGAACGTCCGGCGGTCGAAACCGCCTCCCGATTTTGGCTTCGACGGCGCGGCAAGTTCGGGTCGACTCGCCGCGCGCTGTTCGGTTGGTTTCGCGACGCGGTTAAACGTCGCTTAAATCGACGACTTAGAAGCAGTCGCCGCCGCTGTAGTTCGGCGCTTCGTGCGTGATCGCGACGTCGTGCGGGTGGTTTTCGCGCACCGTCGCGGCCGAAATGCGAATGAATTTCGCCTTTTGGCGCAGGTCTTCGATCGTTTCGGCGCCGCAGTACCCCATCCCGGCGCGAATCCCGCCGACAAGTTGGTAAACGTAAGCGCTGAGCGCGCCGCGGTAAGGGACGCGCCCTTCGACGCCTTCCGGAACCAGTTTGCCGACGACTTGACCTTTTTGGAAGTAACGGTCGCTCGAACCGCGCTGCATCGCGCCGATCGACCCCATCCCGCGATAAAGTTTGAACGTGCGGCCTTGGTAAAGAACCGTTTCGCCCGGCGCTTCGTCGAGCCCGGCGAAGAGGCTGCCCAACATGACGGCGCGCGCGCCGGCGGCCAACGCCTTCACAATGTCGCCGGAGAAGCGAATCCCGCCGTCGGCGATGACCGTAACGTCGGCGTCTTGCGCGACTTTCGCGGCGCGGCTGATCGCGGTGATCTGCGGAACGCCGACGCCGGAAACGACGCGCGTCGTGCAGATCGAACCGGGGCCGATCCCGACCTTCACCGCGTCGGCGCCCGCGTCGATCAGGGCTTTGCACCCTTCGGCGGTCGCGACGTTGCCGGCGATCACGTCGACGTCCCAACGCTTCTTCACGTTGCGAATCGTTTCGACGACGTTCAGCGAATGCCCGTGCGCGCTGTCGATGATAACGAAGTCCGCCCCTTCGGCGACCAAACGCTCGACGCGTTCGTAGTCGTGAACGCCCGCGGCGGCGCCGACGCGGAGTCGGCCTTCTTCGTCTTTGCAGGAGTTCGGGTAGCGGCGCATCATGTCGACGTCGCGAATCGTGATGAGCCCCGTCAATTTATTATTATCGTCCACAAGGAGGAGTTTCTCCACCTTATTTTCCATCAAAATTTTCTCGGCTTGTTCGAGCGTAACGTGCCCGCGCGCTTTGACGAGGTTTTCGCTCGTCATCACTTCGGAAACCGGGAGTTCCCAGTTGTCGAGGAAGCGGAGGTCGCGTTTCGTAACGACGCCGATGAGTTCCTTGTTCGGGCCGACGACCGGAACGCCGGAAACGTTGTGGACTTCCATCAACTCGCGAACGGCGCGAACGTTGGCGCTCGGGCCGACGGTCGCGGGGTTGCGAATGACGCCGTTGGCCGAGCGTTTGACTTGCGCGACCTCTTCCGCTTGAACGTCGATCGGAAGGTTTTTGTGGATAACGCCGACGCCGCCTTCTTGCGCGAGCGCGATCGCCAAACGGCTTTCGGTAACGGTGTCCATCGGCGCGCTGATCAGCGGAATGTTCAGCGTTACGCGCTTCGTCAGCCGGGTTTTTACGTCGACTTCGGACGGAACGGTCGTACTGTATTGCGGTTCCAGGAGAACGTCGTCGAACGTTACGCCGATTTCTTTCAAATCGTCCGCGTTAAGCATTGTTTCCCTCTTCTTGTCTCTTGTTCGTTGGCCGCTTGTCGTTGCGAAACGGCGGTTTTACGGCGCGCCTCGGAGAATCGGTCGTCCTCGGCGTCGGCGACGTGTCGCGGACGGCTCGGGACGGTCGGGGGAAGGCGGCGGAACCCGTCCCCCGTTTAAACTTCCTATTATACGCGTCTTCTTCCTCTTGGCAAGCGACCCCTAAGGCGCGGACGCCCGGTTTTTCCCTTTTCGGCTCTTTTTTTCCAATTTTTTTCGGCGCGACGTCGGTTTCGGAGCGTCGACGGGGCGTTACGGTATTTTTTCCCGTTATTTTGACGTCGTCGTCAGCGCTCGTCGTTCAGGAGCGCGACGGCCAAGCGGTAGGAAACGACGGTCAAATAGGTCGAAACGGCGCTGCGGAACGCGAACTCCCGCAGGAGCTGGTAGTCGTTGTAGCGGAACGAACGAAAAATCGCTTCGCAAAGTTCGATTTTCTCCTCTTCCGAGAGCGCGACGCGGCGAGTTTCCGCGACCCGTTCGACGACGCGGAGCGTCTGTTCGGCGAACCGGTCGACGAAATCCTCCCAAGCGAATTTCTTGTGTTTCAAACAAGCGCGAACGAGCGCGTAATCGAATTCCAAAATCGAAGGCGTCATGTCGTTAAAGTTTGCTCGTTTTCTCTAAATTCTTGGTTTTCGTTAATTTCGACAAGGCGACGGAACCTGCGGGACGCGTCGCTTTTACCAGCGGAACGACAACCCGACCGAGTTGTAAACGTCGTCGACGTATTCGTTTAGCAAAACGTCGGCGTGATAAAAAACGAGGAACGCGGGAATCGGCGCCCAATCGATTCCGAGGCCGACGAGGCCCCAGTCGCGACCGAGGGCGTTGCCGTAGATCGGGAACTCCGTCGTCGGCAGGCCCGCGAACGAAACGTTTGTTTCGCCGAACATACCGTCGAGGAATTCGTGAATGTAAGCGCCGCGAGCGCCGATTCGAACGTGTTGGTCGCCGGGATACATGTCGAGGAACAGGCGCGCGCCGACGATTCCGCGGAGGCTGTGATAGTTCGTCGAGCCGGAACGGAGCGCGTAACCGGAGCCGGTCGTCGACGTTTCCTCGAACGCTTCGCGGTAAAGGAAGTTGTAGTCGACCGAAACGAACGGCGAGAAGACGAACGGTTGGAGCGCGAAATTGGCGCCGCGTTCGAACGTCGCGCCGGCGTTGAAACCGTCGTATTTCGCCGCCAACGAATCGCGAGCGCCGAGAACGTCGACTTGCCGCGTCGTATCGTAACGGTCGTACCCGCCGCGGATGGTGAGGATGTTGTAGACCGCTTCGTCGCCGAATTGATGGTAAAGCCCGACGAGATGGTTTTTCGTTTCGAGCTTGCCGTATCCGGCGACGGCGTCGTTTTTCATTTCGTTGTTTTGGTACCCGTAAAACGCGCCGAAGCGGCAGTCGCAGGAGCCGAACAGGTCGGGCCCGGTTAGGAAGCCGATTTGGTCGCCGTCGTAAGGGTTCGCGCTTTTGCGTTCCTTCGCGTCGACGGAGCCGCCGAGCGCCGCGAACCAAGCGGAGTAAATGAGGGTGCCCGGGTCGCCGTATTGCGCTTGCCCGCGAAGGGTCGAAAGGGTCGAGTATTGCCGCCGCCCGAGCGGAGCGGTCGGGTAGCCGCCGTCGACTCCGGCGGGAACGGTTCCGGTCGGAACGACGCCGTTTTCGTAACCGCCTTCGATTTGCGTTCCGTAACCGGTTTCGTAAATCGGCGCGACGCCGGAGCCGTAAGGGTCGGTTCCGGTTTCGTATTGGTAGACGCCGTTCGTATCGAAGTAGCCGCCCGCCGCTCCGCCTTGGTAGAGGCCGCCGTTCGCTTCGTAATTCATCGGAGCGACCGAACTCGCTCCGCCGCCGTAAGCGACTAACGAGTTCGAGCGGAGTCGGTCGAGGAGCGTTTGCGTCGTCGTCAAATTATTAAGGTAAGCGAAACCGACCGTCGACGCGTGCAGTTCGCCGGTAAGTTGCGAGAACGGAACGGCGCGCCCGCCGTTTTCGAGGCGTTCGAGGAATCGACGTTCGGACGCCGAGTAGTTCCCGGACGCGATCTTTTGGTCGAGCGCGGCGCCGAGCGAACGTTCGTTCGGCGTCGTCGCGACGCTTGCGAACGTCGGGGCGTCTTCGAGCGCGAGGACGAGCTTTTCGGCGTTCGACGCGTTCAAGTCGACGACGTAACGCTTGCCGAGGACGTTGTCGACGACGTTGAGCGCGTCGGCGGAGTACGTCGTTTGGCCGACGCCTTCGGTCGTGAAGACGGTCAGCGATTTAAGGGCGGCGTCCCCTTGGAGGTCGGAAACGACGTCGAGCGTCGCGGCGCCGAGGTTGATATAGGTGTTGTACGTCGTCGCTTGGAACGCGGTCGAACCGTCGGCGTTCGCGTAAATATTGACGGTCGAACCGTCGGCGGCGGAGAAAACGACTTCGCCCGCGCTCCCGGCGAGTTGAATCGTTCCGCGTTTGCGCAGGTCGAGCGTCGCGCCGTTCCCGACGGCGATCGCGGTCGCGGTAATTTGGGCGTCGTCGACTTTTCCGGTTCCGTTCGCGATTCGGAACGTTCCGGCGCCGACGTTCAAGCGACCGAGCGAAAAGGCGGTCGTCGCTTTCGCCGTCGAGCCGCTTCCGCTTCCGGACGTTCCGGGCCCGACCGGCGTTTTCGGCGCGTTGGCGAGGAGCTGCAAAACGCCGTCGCCGACTTTCGACAAGCCGATTTGCGAATCGACGGAGAGTCCGTTTTCGACGGTCAGCGTTCGCCCGGCCTCGACGTCGACCGTCGCGTTTTCGAGTTGCGTTCCGGAAACGTTCGAGGCCGTTCGGAGCGCGCCGATTCGGGTTTCGACGTTCGTTTTCGGCGGAGTTTGGGCGGTTTGCGGGGATTGGGACGTTTGCGGGTTGGCGTTCGGCGCGTCGGCGGCGACTTTCAGCGTCGCGCCGTTTTGGAGTTCGAGCGTTCCGAACGCGGTCGAACCGTCGGTCGAGAAGGCGCCGAGCGGGTTGGCGACGTCGGTTCCGAGGACGAGTTCGTTTCCGCTTCCGAGGACGGTCGTTCCGGTCCAACGCGGACTGTTCCCGGCGACGCGCCAAGTTTGGCCGGTCGTCGAGCCGGTTCCGAGGTTTAAAATCGCGCCGGTCGCTTGGTTGAGGAAGATCGGCGTCAACGTTTGCCCGTCGGAGAGCGTCAGCGCGTAGGCGCCGGTGAAAACGATCGAAGAGACGCCGCCGTCGATATGCGCGAGATTTTTGTTCGAGTCGACGGTCAACTGCGTTCCGGTTTGAGCGTTCGCGGTCGTTCCAAAGGCGAGCGCCGCCGCGAGAACGAGGAGTCGGGAAGCGCGACGCGAACGGTCGGCTCGTTTTCGGGGATGTTTCATAACGCCGGGGCCTCTTGCGCTTCGTTCGTTCCTTCGGAAGCGCCGTTTGCCGCCGAGCGTCGCGTCGTTTTCGTTCGTCGAATCCGTTCGACGGGAGCGAAAGGAGCGAGTCGCGTCGGCGATTTTGTCGTTATTAATATAATGGGGGCGATTTTGGGGAAAAGTCGCGTTCGCGGCGTTCGCCCGTCGCCGTTTTGGCGTTTCGGCTTTTCGTCGGTTCCTTGGGAAAAGTCGAAGCGACGTATTATTCCAACATTTCGCGCTTGCGTAAAGACCGACTTGGCGCGTTCGCCGAAATTTTTGCGTTTTTTTGCCGATTTTTCGATTTTCCGCTCAAGAAAACGGCGTCGCGGGCCGAGCGTTAAGTTTTGACGTTGGAAAACGGAAGGAATAAATAAAATAGAGAAAGAAAAAATTTTAGAGAAAGAACGGCGTCGCGACGAGGCGACGGAGGAGAAAAGGTCGACGGGAAGTTTCCGAGAAGTTAAAAAACGTTAAAATGGATAAAATAAAACGGCGAATGAAGTCGCGGGGCGAACGAAAGAAACGCAAAAATGAGGAATTTTCGCGTCTCGGCTATTGTCGACCTTGGAAAAGTTTGATATGATGAAGGGAATCGCGCCGAAACGTCGCGCCAAGCCCCCCGCCTCGCCTTTTCGCCAAAAGAAGCGAAAGAAGACGTGAAAAAGCGAAAGCGACGACGCGTTTCGAGGCCGCGAAACAAGATTCGATTATCGAGCCGAAACGTCGAGAGTTCGACCGCTTTCGGAGAAGAAACAACGAGACGAGCGCGACGTGGGAAAAGCGTCGCGATTTTGGGAGAAAAACGATGAATTTGAACGACGCCAAGTACAAGAATTTCGCGTTGGTTAAGGAAATGCTCGAAACGGCGGAAGTCGTCGCCAACTTCGACTTCCAACAAATGAAGCCGGTCGCCGACATGGTTCGCGGCACGGGGCGCATTTTCCTCACCGGCGAAGGCTCGAGCCGTATTTTCCCGGCCAAGAGCTTCATTTACAACGCGATGAAATCCGGCTTGGCTCTTACCGCCGCGACCGAAGGCTCCTTCCAAGCCGCCGAATACGACCTGATGAACTGGACGGTCTGCGGCGCGTCGAACAGCGGCCAAACGAAAGAAATCGTCGGTCTCCTGAAAAACCTGAAAGACAAAGGCCACCAACGCCTCGTCGGCGTTACCGCGAACGCCGGAACGAAAATCTTCGACGTTACGAACGAAACGATTCTCCTCTCCTGCGGTAAAGAAGACGCCGTCGCCGCGACGAAGAGCGTCGTCGAACAAGGCCTCGTCTATCACGCCGTCCTCGCGAACCTCCTCGGTTGCTGCTGCTGCGAAAAGAAAGCGGAAGTCGCCAAAGCGATGACCGAAATTATGGAAGCGGAAATCGACGCCGACGTTGTCAAGAAGCTCGCCGACGCGCCGGTTCTCTACTTCGCCGGTCGCAACAACGGCGTCGCCGAAGAACTGACGCTCAAAACGAACGAAATCACCCGCAAGAAGAGCGACTACCTCGAAGGCACCTACCTCCTTCACGGCGTCGAAGAAATTATGCGCGCCGGCGAAGCCTGCATTCTTGTCGATCCGTTCCCGTCCGAATGCGAAAAGATTAAGGAACTCATCGAAGGTCGCGCGGGCGTTACCGTCGTCGCGATTTCGTCCGAAGACACGATCTTCCCGACGATCAAAATCCCGTCGATCTGCGGTTTCGACACGTTCCTTCAACTCGTCGCCGGTTGGAATTTGCTCGTTCAAACGGGCGTCGCGCTCGGCGTCGACCTCGACAAACCGGAACGCGCCCGCAAGATCGGGAACGAATTCGTCGGTTGAGTCGAATTTGACTCCGCTTGCCGCGTGAAGTCGCCGCTTTGACGCTCTTAGAGGGCGTTCCGACGCGGCGTTCCTTGCGCGGTCGAGCGATTTTTGAAGACAAAACGTCGCCGCCCGACGGTCGACGAAGCGCGTTTTTGAAAGGCGTTTCGTTCGGTCGCGTCGAGCGGAGGGCGGCGTTTTGTCGCCTTGTCGGCGTTTGGAAACGAGCGTCGACGAGTTTTCGCCGCGTCGGCGCGTTTTTTTGCGTTTTTCGTTATTATTCGGCGGAAGCGCCGTCGAGCGTTGGGGTTAGCCTTAATTATTTGAACGGTTTTTGAGGGGTGAAAAATGAGCGGTTCCTTCGTTTCTTTTGATCGTCGTTCCGAAACGGGCGTTATTTCGTCGGCGAATCCCGGCGATATTTTTCCGAACTGGAAGGGCGACGAAGAGCGTTGGCTCTTCTTGGCGCCGCACGACGACGACATTATCGCCGGTTGCGGTTTGACGTTCATCGCGTCGCTTTTTAGCGGAATCAAGACTTACGCGGGCGTCGTTACGAACGGCAAAATGGGGTACTGCACGCCGGAAGAACGCGACACGATCGCCGACGTGCGCCGCAAGGAATGCGCCGATTCGTTCGCCGCGCTCGGACTCCCGGCGGAAAACCTTTATTTCCTCGGACACGACGACGGTTCGCTCAACCGTCAAGCGGGCCGCCGTTTCGCGACCGGCGCTCCGGGCGAAGGCCCGGAAATCGCGGGGGGCGCGGGCGTTCAAAACTCGCTCGTTTGGCTGATGCGCCAAACCCGTCCGACGCGTCTTTTCGTCCCGACGATCACCGACCTGCACCCGGATCACAAGTTCGTCAACTCGGAAGCGATGATCAGCATCTTCCACGCGCAAGGAACGATTTGGCCGGAACTCGGCGAACCGATTCCGCAAATCCCGGCGATTTACGAATACGCGACGTACAGCAACTTCGTTACGCCGCCGACGCTCCGCATTCGCGTTTCGGAAGACCTCTTTGAACGCAAGATCAACGGTCTTTTGAGTTACGTCAGCCAAAAGCAAATCGACATCACGATTCAAATGCAACGCGAAAACGGTTGCGACGAATTCATTCGCGAAGCCGAGTTCGACATTTTCGTCCCGCAACGCTGCAAAGACCTCTTCGCGGAAGCGGAAAAACTGTCGAAATAGACAAAACGCGGCGACTTTAACGACGGAGCGCGGCGTCCGCGTCGGCTCCGTCCGAAGCGTCTCGCTTGTCGCGGCGGCCTTTAAGAGCGTCGCGGCGAACGGAGACGAGCGGTCGCGGTCGTTCGAAAACGGTCGTTTAAAGCGACGAAAATGTTAAAACAGAGAAAGCGGGTAAAATATGCAACTTGAAAAACGCGTTTGTTACTTGGGCGACGACGACGCGACGCGAGCGGCGGCGTATCTTTGCGGCGTCTTGACGAATCGCGGAATCGCGTTCGACCGCGTCGACTCCGGAACGTCGCCGAGCGCCGACTTCCAAAATCGGGCGTATTCCCTTTACGTCGTCAGCGACTACCCGCGTTCCTGCTTTGGGGCGGGCGATATGGAACATATCGTCGAGCGCGTTCGCGAAGACGGCGCCGGTTTGCTGATGCTCGGCGGTTGGGAGAGCTATTTCGGGCGGCTCGGCGAGTACCATAATTCGCCGTTGGCCGAAATTTTGCCGGTCGAAATGAGCGATTCGGACGACCGTCGCAACTATTGGTCGCCGGTGTTGCTCCGTCCGACGACGCTCGACCACCCGATTTTGGCCGATCTGCCTTGGGAAACGGCGCCGGGCGTCGGCGGTTTCAACCGTTTCGACGCGAAACCGGGCGCGACCGTTCTCCTCGAAGGAATCCGAACGAAAACGACTTGGAAAAAGACGGTCGCCGCCGACTTGAACGCCGACGATATTCAAATCGAGTTCGTCGAAAAATACCCGTTCTTGGTCGTCGACGACTTGGGCGCCGGACGCGTCGCGGCGTTCGCGTCGGACGTCGCTCCGCACTGGATCGGCGGAATGGTCGACTGGGGCCAAGAGCGCGTTTTCCAAGAACTTCCGGCGTCGCTCGGCGACGGTCTTTTCGTCGAAATCGGCGCCGAGTACGCGAAATTTTTCGCGCAACTCGTTTCTTGGGTCGGCAAGTTTTAACGTCGGTCGAACGTCGGCGCGGCGAAGCGTCGGTCGGTTCGCGGCGAGCGAATCGGCGGCGGGCGTTCCAAAAGCGGCAACAAAATAACGAAAGAAGGCGAAAGCGCGTCGAACGGCGCGTTTTTGCCGCAAATAATATTTAAGATTTTAGGAGAGAGAATTATGTTCCAAGGGAACGCGATCGTCGGTCAAAGCGGCGGCCCCACCAGCGTCATCAACTCGAGCCTCTGCGGCGTCGTTCAAGGTTGCTTCGAACTCGGTCAAAAGAGCGCCGACTCGAAAATCGACAAAGTTTACGGGATGCAATACGGCGTCGAAGGCTTCATGCAAGACAAGCTGATCGACTTCGCGACGATCGACCCCGCCGTCGTCGAAGGTCTCAAAACGACCCCGGGTAGCGCCCTCGGAAGCTGCCGCCACAAGGTTCAAGAAGCCGACTTCCCGCGCATTCTCGAACAACTCAAAAAATACAACATTCGTTATTACTTCCTCGCGGGCGGCAACGACACGATGGACACCATCTGCCGCGTCGAAAAATACTGCCGCGAACAAGGTTACGACCTCCGCGGCCTCGGCGTTCCGAAGACGGTCGACAACGACCTTTTCGCGACCGACCACACCCCGGGTTTCGCGTCGGCGGCTCGTTACGTCGCGACGTCGGTCAAACAAGCGGGCGTTTTGGCGCGCGACATGAAGAAGGTCGACCAATTCGTTATCTTCCAAACGATCGGTCGCGACGCCGGTTGGTTGGCCGCCGCCGCCGCTTGCGCTAAGGAAGACTGCGAAGACGCTCCGCACATCATTCTGGTTCCGGAAATCGCGTTCGATTTCGACCGTTTCATCGCGAAAGCGCAAGAAACGCTCGACAAATACGGCTTCGTCAGCGTCGTCTGCGGCGAAGGGATTCGCGACGCGAACGGCGTCGTCGTCAGCTCGTTGGACGCGGACGGCAAAGAAGTCCAAACCGAAAAGACGGTCGACAAGTTCGGCAACCAAGAGCTCGGCGCGATGGCCGGGACGAGCGTCGCGATCGCGCTCCACAAGATGCTCGGCAAACACCTCAAACGCGAAAACGGTCTTCCGTGCCGCGGCGAATTCCAAATCACCGAATCGCTCCCGATGTGCGGCGCCGACCGCGCGGTCGCGACCGATATTCAAGAAGCGTGGAACTGCGGCCGTCGCGCCGTCGAACTCGCGCTCGAAGGGAAGAGCGGCGTGATGGTTACGATGGATCGCGTTTCGAACGACCCGTACAAAGTCGAATACTCGACCGCTCCGCTCGACGCGGTCGCCGTCGAAGCGAAACCGATGCCGGCCGAATACGTCGACGCGGAAAACCTTTACGTTACCGACGCTTGCATCGAATACCTGCGTCCGCTGATCGGCGAACTCCCGAAATACGTCAAACTCTTCTAATTGAGTTGAGTTTAGCGACGGTTGACGACTGTTTGACCGCCAAACCGGCGCTTGAAGCGGGAGCGTTCCGCGTTTCCGCTCGCCGCCGCGTCGTCGAATCGCAACCGACGCCGCCGGAATACGCCGACGCGGAAAACCTTCGCGTCGCCGACGCTTGCGTCGAATACCTGCGTCCGTTGATCGGCGAACTCCCGAAATACGTCAAACTCTTCTAATTGCGTCGAGTTTGAGTAAATCCGGCGCTTGAAGCGGGAGCGTTTCGCGTTTCCGCTCGCCGCCGTTAATCGAAATAACGTCTGAAGCGGTCGAGCCTTTCGACCGTTTGCGGACGTTCTTT
>JAZQAP010000354.1:0-6801 GCA_045545275.1 Thermoguttaceae bacterium
GGAGACTGTGATGCGCAAGGTCGCCGTGATCGGACATTTCGGGTTTGGCCGCGAATATTTGGACGGTCAAACGGTGAAGACGAAGATTGTCGCGCAAGAGTTGGAGCGGCGTTTCGGCGAAACGCAGGTTCTTAAGAGCGACACGCACGGCGGCGCAAAAACGCTTTTGAAGGCGCCGTTTCACGTGTTTCGAGCGTTAAGGAAGTGCGAAAACGTCGTGATTTTACCGGCGCATAACGGGTTGCGCGTTATCGCGCCGTTGTTGGCTTTTGAGCGGCGATTTTTCAAAAATCGCAAAATTCATTACGCGGTGATCGGCGGTTGGCTGCCGGAATTTTTGACGAAGCGTCCGCGGTTGGCGAAAGCGTTGAAAACGTTCGACGGGATTTACGTCGAGACGAACGTAATGAAACGAGCGTTGGAAGCGCAAGGTTTTGCGAACGTTTGGGTTATGCCGAACTGTAAATACCTCGACGCGCTCGACGAAAGCGAGTTGGTTTACCCGACGAGCGAACCGTATAAACTTTGCACTTTTTCGCGCGTGATGCGGGAAAAGGGAATCGAGGACGCCGTCGACGCCGTGAAAAACGTCAACGAACGTTTCGGTCGAACCGTTTATACGCTCGATATTTACGGCCCGGTCGACCCGGCGCAAACGGCGTGGTTCGACGCGTTGCGAAAGACGTTTCCGGACTTCGTCGCGTACCGCGGCGCCGTTCCGTTCGATAAGAGCGTCGAGACGCTTAAAGATTACTTCGCGTTACTTTTTCCGACGCGATTTTTCACCGAGGGCGTGCCGGGAACGATCGTCGACGCATACGCGGCCGGCGTTCCGGTCGTTTCGGCGCGCTGGGAGAGCTTTGCCGACGTCGTCGACGACGATTCGACGGGATTTGGTTATTCGTTTGGCGACGAGGAGGCGTTAACCGCGTTGTTGACTCGTCTTGCCGAAAATCCGGAGGCGGCGACGCGAATGAAAACGGCGTGCGTCGCCAAAGCGAAGGCGTTCCGACCGGAAGTCGCGTTGGAGCCGTTAGCGGCGAATTTACGTTGAAACAACGGCGCGCGCTTTGTTGAAAAGGTGTGAAATGTGGACGCTAAAAACAAAAATTTTGTTTTTGTTATATCGATTAACCGCGGCTTGGCTTCCGATTAGTCAGCGTTCGCGATGCGCCAAACGGTTTCGCGTCGCTTTTGCGAAACGAATCGTCCAAAGTTGCGGTCGCAACGTCAATATCGAGCGCGGCGCGTTTTTTACGCCGGGCCTCTCGATCGGCGACAACTCCGGCGTCGGCATTAATTGCGAGGTTTACGGCCCGGTTACGATCGGCCCGGACGGAATGATGGGGCCGGAGGTCGTGATTTACACGAGCGGACACCGCTTCGACCGTCTCGACGTTCCGATGTGGAAACAGGGTTCGACCGAACCGCGACCGGTAACGATCGGCGCCGACGTTTGGATCGGGCGCCGCGCGATTATTTTGCCGGGCGTCGAAATCGGCGACGGCGCGGTGATCGGCGCGGGCGCGGTCGTAACGAAAAACGTGCCGCCGTACGCGGTCGTCGGAGGCAGTCCGGCGAGAGTTTTAAAATATCGAAAAACGGCGAGTTCCGACGACGAGCTTAAAGGCGTGAAAAACTGAAAGTTTGAAATTATGCGAGAAACGGAATACGATTTGTCGATCGTCGTCTTGACGATGAATCGCAAAGATCAAGTTTTGGAAGCGCTTGAAAGTTGTTTCGCCGCGCGCCTGCCGGAAAAGGTCGAGTTTGTCGTCGTCGACAACCATTCGACCGACGGAACCGGCGACGCCGTTTGCGCTTTTATGCGGGAACGCGGTTGCGTCGATTTTCAATACGAGTACGAAGAGGAGAATCTCGGCGTCGGCGGCGGGCGAGCGCGCGGGTTCGATATGGCGCGGGGAAAATATTTGTACGTTCTCGACGACGACGCCGTGATCGCGCCGGAATGCGCGGATCGCTTTTTTATGGAGCCGTTTCGGTATCTAGAAAAGAACGGAAACGTCGCGTCGATCACGACGCGCATTAAAGACGAACTACTTGAGTACGACCGCGAGGTAGATCGCGCGGCAACGCAAATCGACGGACGAAACTTAATTTTTAAATATTTGGGCGGCTCGCACTTTTTGCGCAAAGAATCGTTTGCGAGTCCGTTGTATTTTTCGATTAAGTATGGCGGCGAAGAGTTTGCCCCGTCTATTATCGCGCAAGATTTCGGGTATTACCACGTTTATTTTGACGACGTGTTTATTATCCATAAGCCGAAAAGAAACAAGTGGATCGCCGGCACGGAGGATATGGAGCGCGTTTTATGTTGCGGGCTTTCGGTGGCGCACGCGACGAAACTAATCCTTTATCCGACGGTTTTCCGTCCGATTTTGGCGTTGGCGCACCGTCGCAGAATTCGCAAACATCTTAAAAATTATCCGGGCGCCGAAAAGAAGTGCGCCGAAATGGTTAAAGCGATTATACGCGAAAATAGAGCGCCGAAAGTTAAAGCGTCGACGGTAATTAAACTTTATAGAAATTTTGGCTTAACGACGTTTTAACGCGTTGGAAACGCGACGCGATAAAGAGAAAATAATGCGCAATATTCTTATGATAACAAGCGGCCTAAGTTTTGGCGGCGCGGAAAAAATGCTATGCTTTGTCGCTAATTCGTTGGCGAAGCGCGGACATAACGTTACCGTCGTTAATTTACAGGCGACGACGACCGATCGGCTTTTCGATTATCGACGTCCGCTCGACCCTAGAATCGACGCGCAAACCGTTCCGCCCATTCCGAAGGGAAAGAATAAAAACGCGTGGCGCGTTCGCTTTATTAAGGAGACGGCGAAGAGGAACGGAGCGGACGTAATCGTCGGGTTTACGTTGTTTCCGAACATATACGCGACGATCGTCGGCAAAATGCTGCGCATACCGTCGATTATGTCGGAGCGCGGCGATCCGACGCGTACGATCGACAATTCGCTCAAATCGAAAATCGCGATAGGAATCGTCAATCGCGCGACCGGCGGCGTTTTTCAGACCGACGGCGCTAGAGCGTATTACGGTCGCGGTTTGCGGCGACGCGGCGTTGTGATTCCGAATCCGATTTTCCTCGACGGCGACGTTCCGAACGTTCCGTTTGAAGAGCGCGAAAAAAGCGTCGTTTCGGTCGGTCGGCTCGATATTTTTCAAAAACGACCGGATATTATGTTGAAGGCCTTTCGGATTTTTCAACGTTCGCATCCGGAATACGTGTTAAAAATGTACGGTCGCGGCGCCGACGAGGAAAAAATTCGAGCGTTAGCCGTCGAGTTAGGAATCGCCGATTCCGTGCGTTTTATGGGCTTAACGACGCGACCGACGCAAGACCTCGCGACCGACGGTATTTTTTTATTAACGTCCGATTTTGAAGGAATTTCGAACGCGCTTTTGGAGGCGATGGCCGTCGGCTTACCGTGCGTGTCGACCGATCATCCGCCCGGAGGGGCGCGCCTGCTAATTCAAGATCGCGTAAACGGACTCCTTGCTCCGGTCGGCGACGCGGAGAAGTTAGCCGCCGCGTTGAGCGAATTTGCCGACAATCCGAAGTTGGCGAAGAAATGCGGCGAAAACGCGCGCGACGTCGCGAATCGATTTGAACCGACTAAAATTATCGACATGTGGGAAAATTATATCGAAAACATATAATAGAGCGGCTTATGTTTTTAAAGCGTTGGATTAAAAAAAGAATTTTCGGGCCTCGCGCGGATTCGGAAACTTTTGTTAAATATCTGCGTTCTCTTGGCGTCGAAGTGGGGAACCGAACGATTTTTTACGACCCGCGTTCAAATTGCGTCGACGTAACGAGACCGTGGCTGTTAACTATTGGCGACGACGTTAAAATTACGCGCGGCGTTACGATTCTAACGCACGGATACGATTGGAGCGCGTTGGCGCGAAAGTACGACGTCGTTCTTGGTTCGAGCGGCGCCGTAACTATTGGCGACAACGTTTTTATTGGAATGAACGCGTTGATTTTGAAGGGCGTTGCGATCGGCTCCAATACGATCGTCGCCGCGGGAAGTTTAGTAACGAAAGACGCGCCGGGCGATTGCGTGATCGCCGGAAGTCCGGCGCGCGTCGTTTGTTCGCTCGACGAGTATTATGAAAAACGCCTTAAAGCTCAAAAAGCGGAGGCGTTTGAATTATACGCGAAGTATGTCGAGCGATATAAAAAAGAACCTACGCCGGAGATTTTCGACGAATTTTTCTTTCTTTTTCAGCGCTCGCAAGACGCGCTGTCGGAAGCGTTTGTTCGGCAAATGAGTTGGGGCGGACGTTTGGAAGAAACGATGCAAAATTTATCTCGAAACGAACCGGAGTTCGACGGTTTCGAAGCGTTTTGCGCGGCGGCAAAGCGGACGAGACTTGGGAAACATTAGAACGTTATGAAGTCAAACCTACCCTCTACGGCAAATCGACGCGCTTCGAAGTTAAACGTCGCGTCGTTTGTTATGCTCCTGATTTACCTATTTTTTTCTTTTGTATCGAACGAGTTTTTGCTTCCGGAACGTGTGCACAGCTTGGCAATGTGGGCTTTTCTCGCTTGCGTCGGCACGGAAGTGGCTAGGAAGATGTTAAAATCCGAACAAGCGGGAAAATTATTAAAACAACAACACGGGAAGACGACTGTTTCCGTAATAGAATATAAAACTGTTCGCGTAAAATTTACCGGAAAATTTAGCGTTAGCGAATATACGAAGTGGTATTTCGTCTTCTTACTCTGGTCGGCGGCTTCGCTTGCGTGGACGCGTTTTACGGCGGCGGATACGTTATATTTTATGTTTATTTCCTTAATCCTTACCTACTGTTTTATACATGTTTTGGATTCGGTTAATCGCTTGGAATGGTGCGCTAAAACGTATGCTTTAGGCGGAAGCGTCGCCGCGTTGATGTTATTGGCGACCGGTCAGGTGTTCAACCTGGACGGCGAACGTTTGGGACAAGGCGAACACACCAATGCTAACTCATTCGCGATTACGTTGATGGTGGCCGCGATTTTTGCCGCTTGGTTTGCGGTTATTAAGAGCCGAGGAACAAAATTATTCTACACGGCGTGTTTTGCGTTAATTTTATTGCCAATGGGAATGTCCGGCGGACGTAAATTTATCATTGCCGACGCGCTTTGCTTATGTTTTTTTATATTTACCAAACGCAAGAGTAGTTTAGGGAAAATTTTTAGCGCGACGTTGAAAATGTTTGCGGTTTTGTGCGCGCTATGTTGGGTCGTAATGAATGTTCCTGCGCTGTACGAAGTGATCGGAGTTCGGTTTGAGTCAATGCTAAGAATGGCTAACGGCGAAGGCGGCGACGTTAATAGCGATTACGTTCGCGTTCAAATGATAGAGCTTGCATTCAACCGATGGTTGGAAAGTCCGATATGGGGACATGGAATCGATTCGTTTAAGTATTATAACCGCGAAACGACGGGCTATTTTTTTTATTCTCATAACAATTATGTTGAGTTATTGCACAATGTTGGAATTATTGGTTTTAGTATATATTATTATTTTGTTGTGAAAGTTATCTTTAAACTCTATCGCACGCGTAATAAAAATAGACCGTACAAAATTTTAGGTTTAGGAATAATTGCGGCGATTTTGTTTGTCGACGTCGGCGGAATGAGTTACTCCGCTTCTTGGTCTCAATTTATGTTGGCCTACGCTTATTGTTGCGATAACGTTACTGCCGCCGAAGAGGAGGGAATAAGACGCTATAATTTCAGTAATCCTCAACGATTAGGGAATAAAAGACGAACAATTCCGTTGGGTGGCGTTTTGAAAAAAAAATAAGGTTAAAGATGAATTTATTTCGTTGGATTGAAAAAGGCGGTCGATTCTTACTTGATAGAAATTATCGTTTTACGATTTGCGACCGTTATTCGATGTTCGATCGAATGTCGGACAGAAAGTATTTGGAACGTAAGTTCGAAGCGTATATGGGGTATAAACCGAACCTTGACGCGCCACAAACGTTTAACGAAAAGTTGCAATGGCTTAAATTGTACGATCGCAAACCGCTTTATACGCGACTTGTCGATAAATATCGGGTTCGCGAGTATGTGAAAGAGAAAATCGGCGAACAATATCTCATCCCGCTTTTAGGGGTTTGGGATTCGCCGGAGGAGATTGATTTCGACGCGTTGCCCGAGCGATTTGTTTTAAAGTGCAACCATTCGTCCGGCGCGAACGCTCTTCATATCTGTAAAGATAAGTCGACTTTGGACGTCGAGGCGGTTAAAGCCAAATTAGCGAAAGGAATGAAGCGCGATTTCTTCTTGTTTGGACGCGAGTGGCCCTATAAAAATGTGCCGCGTAAGATTATTGCCGAACAATTCGTCGAGGATTCGACGAGCGGCGAATTGCGCGATTATAAAATCATGTGCTTTGGAAGCGACGCTAAATGTAGTTTTGTTTGTTCGGATCGTTTTACGAAACGCGGACTCCACGTTACTTTTTTTGATCGCGACTGGAAAATTATGCCGTTCGAAAGGGGGTTTCCGTCTAGGCGCGCCGGATTTAAAAAACCGCAAAATTACAATGAAATGCTCCGGTTAGCGGAAATTCTTTCCGAAAATATTCCATTTGTGCGCGTCGATTTTTACGAGGTCGACGGCAAAGTTTATTTTGGCGAATTAACTTTTTTTCCGGGAAACGGAATGGAAAAGTTTTCGCCCGAGGAATGGGATTACACGTTGGGTAGCTGGATTCAACTTCCGGAAAAGACGTGTTGAAAGGAAGCGCGATGTCTAAA
>JAZQAP010000355.1:0-2619 GCA_045545275.1 Thermoguttaceae bacterium
CGTCCGGTTACACCGGTTGCAACGGCAAAACGCCAAAAAAAACGCTCGGGAGCTCGTCCGGTTACACCGGTTGCAACGGCAAAACGCCAAAAAAAACGCTCGGGAGCTCGTCCGGTTACACCGGTTGCAACGGCAAAACGCCAAAAAAACGCCCGGGAGCTCGTCCGGTTACAACGGTTGCAACGGCAAAACGCCAAAAAAAACGCTCGGGAGCTCGTCCGATTATATCGGTTGCAACGGCAAAACGGAGAAAACGTCCGCCAAACGCCAAGCGCGCCGCCCTTAAAGTCGAACGTCGATTTAACCGACCGACCGTTCGCCCGACGGGGGAGAATCGTCAATATCGGCAAAAAACGCCCGACCAAAACTCATTGTACTCGATTTTTTCCCGTCGTCAAGCGGGGGACGCGCCGCCTTTCCGTTTGACAAACGATTCGCGACGTCGTACAATGGGAAGCGTTCCCGCCGACGTCGCCGACCGCGCCGTTTCGACGGAAGCGCTTATTCTCCCTTTTATCCATTTTCGCCATTTCGTCAAACTTTAACGTTCGGCGTTCGACCGTTCGCGTCGTTTCGTTTTAATTTAGGAGGTTTTTATGCGTTCGCGCTCTTTGCGTCGACTTTTCCGGCGCCGCTTTTTTTCCCTTGCGTCGTTCCAAAGGACGGCGCCGCTTTTAGCGGTTTTAGCGGTTCCGTCGGTTTTAACGGCGTTTTCAACGTTCGCGCTCCCCGTTTCGGCGCAACCGTCGCCCCCGGTCGCGACGCCCGTTTCGACCGCGCCGACGAAGTTGCTCGTCGATTTGCTCGAAAAGACCGACGTCGTTTGGCGCGACGGCTACCCGACGCAACTGACGTTGGCGGAAATCCCGACGGCGGTCGAGCGGCTGCAAATCGCGGAGATTCGCTCGTCGCGTCCGGCGTTTTCTTGGGTCGTTCCGGCGCCGAAGCGCGGCGCGGCGCAGTCCGCTTGGCGGATTCAAATCGCGACCGACCGCTCGATTCTCGCCGAGTCGAAGGGCGCGCCGGACGTTTGGGACTCCGGCAAAACCCCGGGAGCGGAATCGACCGCAGTTCCGTTCGGCGCTTCCGAGCCGCTCAAGCCGTCGACCGTTTATTATTGGCGCGTTAAAACTTGGGACGAAACCGACGCGCCGGCCGATTGGTCGGCGATCAAAGCGTTCCAAACCGCCGCGACGCTCGACGAAAGCGGCGCGAGCCGTTATCCGCTCGTCAAAAAAGTCGACCGTCCGCAAAGCGCGACGCCGCTCGACGCTCGAACGACGTTTTACGACTTCGGTCGCGCTTCGTTCGGACAAATTCGGGTCGAAATCGACTCGAAAGCCGCCGGTCGCGTCGCGCTCGTTCGGGTCGGCGAACGGGTCAAGGACGGTCGAGTCGACCGCAAGCCCGCCGGGTCGACGCGCTATTGGGAGTACCGCCTGCCGCTCCAAACCGGGCGCCAATTTTACTCGATCAAGACCCGCGTCGACAAGCGCAACTCGAGCGGCGCCGCCGTCTTAATGCCCGATTACGTCGGCGAAGTAATGCCGTTCCGATACGCCGAAGTCGAAATTTTGCCCGCGACGCCCGATAAAACCGACAAAACCGTCAAAACCGACGCGACCGAAACGCCCGCCGACGCCGCCGACGCCGCCGAAACCGCCGAAGTCGCGCAAGTCGGCTCCCTCTTCGACGCGGCCCCGGAACCGGTCGTTTGCTCGGTCGCTCGCGAAACGGTTACTTACCCGTTCGACGTCTCGGCGTCCTATTTCGACAGCGACGACGACCGTCTGAACCGCGTTTGGGATCTTTGCCGTTATTCGATTCCGGCGACGACCTTCGCGGGCTATTACGTCGACGGCGACCGCGAACGGATTCCTTACGAAGGGGACGCGCTTCCCAACCAACTGAGTCATTATTGCGTCGATCGCGAATATTCGCTCGCTCGGGTAACGCTCGAATACTTGATTTTCCACCCGACTTGGCCGACCGAATGGCACCTGCAAATTCCGCAAATCGCTTGGTTCGACTACTTGTACACCGGCGACGCGCGGCATATCCGGCGTTATTACGAAGATATTAAGGCGAAAACGCTCGTCGCGCTCGCCGAGGATAACGGCCTAATCAGCACGCGCAAAGGCAAAACGACGCCGGAATTTTTCGCGTCGCTCCACTTCAAAGGGTCGAGTTCCCCGTTCGGCGACATTGTCGACTGGCCGCACAAGGGGCTCGCCGGGAACGAAAACGCGGAGTCCGGCGAGACGGACGGTTTCGTTTTTAACGATTTTAACGTCGTCGTCAACGCTTACCATCACGTCGCGCTGAACTCGGCGAAACGGTTCGCGGAGATTCTCGGCGAAGAAGCGGACGCGGCGTTCTTCGCGGCGCAGATTGAAAAACATCGAAAAGCGTTTCACGAAACGTTTTTCGACGCCGAACGGGGCGTTTACCGCGACGGCGAGGCGACCGATCACGCGTCGCTGCACGGCACCATGTTCCCGTTGGCGTCCGGGCTCGTTCCGGAGGAGAACGTCGCGAGCGTCGCGGCGTTCGTTCGGTCGCGCGGGATGCGTTGCAGCGTTTACGGGGCGCAATTTTTGCTCGACGCCGTTTACGAAG
>JAZQAP010000356.1:0-5076 GCA_045545275.1 Thermoguttaceae bacterium
TTGGAGGAAATAATACCATGAACGACCGTGAACGTCCTTACAGGGACGAATACGACCGCATGGACATGGCGCTGGCATGCACCCACGGGAGCTACGCCACGACCTTGTTCTGGGCGGTCTGCATCCTTCTGGGGGTCGTATGACCCAGATGGAAATCGACTACACGCTTCCCGTTGAAGCAGTCATTGCGAAGGAGAACGAGCCGGACGATGGATGGAAGCTGTTCCAGCACGGCGAATCCTTCTACGCCAAGAACGGGGAGCTTCTAGCAGCCCACAAGAGGGCGGCGTGGGTGTTCGGGGAAATGGGGGTTCCCGTACCCCCGAAGTTCCTAACGGAACTCACCCGGTACTTCTCATTGCTCGGCAGGGACGGCGTTGGCCGCGTGGCAATGGCCTACTTCAACGTCCCGTGGAAGCGCGACAAGCCCCACGCGATAAGCAACGACACGACCCCTTGGCTGGGACGGTGGTTGCAGTCGGTGGGGTTCGACGTGTTCACCAAGACGAAGCCGCCGCGGTCGCGCTCGTTCGCGCCGTCGACGAACGGCGTCAGGCTGTCGTCGCCGAGATACGGGCCGACCGTTAACGCGTCCGCGCCCCAAGGACTCGAAGCGCCGATCATCCCGCGAGCGTAAGCGGTCGCCGTCGAGCCAATGTCGTGCCGCTTCGCGTCCAACACGACGAGAAGACCTTTGCTCGACGCGTATCGGATGATCGACGCGAGCGCCGCCGAACCGGCCGGGCCGTATTGCTCGAAAAACGCCGCTTGAGGCTTCACCGCCGGAACCAACGGCGCGACGACGTCGACGATCTTGCGGCAGAACGTTTCGAAAACTTCGGCGACGTCCGCCGGATTCGACTCCGATTTGCCGCTCTTGAGCGCTTCCGGAATCTGCGCCCAACGCGGGTCGAGACCGACGAGAACCGGCGTTTTCTTTTGACGGATTTGGGTCGCTAAACGATCGGAGAAAGTAGGCAAGGTTCGCTCCTTTAAAATGGGGAAGGCGGGAAGATTGGGAAAATAGGAAACGGCGAGCGAACGCTTGCGCTAACGCGGCGGCGCTCTATAGTATATTGACAAATCGGCGAAACGCGACGCGTTTTTTAACGCTTTTCGGCGTTTTTGACCGGAAAGCTCGACGGATTAGGAAAGTCGGCGAATTGGGAGGCCGGCGAAACGGGGCGGTTGGGGGCGGGCGCGCGGAACGAACGTTAGGGACGCGACTCGAACGACGCGCCGTTTTCCGCCGAATTGCGGCTGTTCCAGTTGACGACGTCGAGGAGCGAAACGGGACGGCGGCGCCCGGTTTCGTCGACGATTTCCGGCGCGGACGATTCTTCGGCGGCGTTTTCGGCGTTCGCGTTTTTACCGTCCCGATTTTTGCCGAGCGCGAGGAGGGCTTCGAGTTCGGCCCAATTCGGATTGTCCGCGGAGCCCGGTTCGAGAACGAATCCTTTTTCCGCGATCCATTGCACCGCCGAGAGTTCGAATTGCGTCGGGTAAATCAAACGGACGCGGTCGACCGCCGCTTTCCCTTGGAGCGCTTTGCGTTGGTCGGCGTTTTCGAATCGAGCGAGCGCTTCCTGAACGTTTAACGCGCAGTTGCCGAGTAAAAGCGCCGCGACGTAAAAGGCGATCGTCGAATGCATGTGCTTGTAATCGATGAGTTTAAGCGCGGTGCCGAACGAGTTTTTCAGGTAAATCGTCCGACCGCCTCTCCGCGATCTGCCGGCTCGTTTGCCGGACGTTTCGACGCTGTAAACTTCGTCGAGCGTCAAGTGAACGAGGACGCCGAAAAAGATCGACGCGCTCTTAAAGAGCCGAAGTTCCGCGTCGCCGGACGACAAAATGAAGACGATTTCCGCCGCGATCAGTCCGAAAACGAGACTGTGGCACATGCCGCGGTGAACCGTGCAGGCTTTGACGACTTTGCCGCCGACGTAAAAAATGAGAAAATACGCGGTCGCGCCGATCATGACGACCGATTCCGCCGTCATCGAGAAGTCGCGCAAACGGCTTGCGAGGACGAGGGAAAAGGTTCCGGCGATCGTCGAAAGGCAACGCTGGAAAGAGCGGCTCGAGTCGCTGTCGACGTCGGGAAGGACGCCGCCGAGAGCGCAAAGCGCGCCCGCGAAAACCGACTGCGGAAGCGAAACGTCGTAAAATAAATGAGCGACCGAAGCCAAGCCGACTCCGACGGCGGAACTCCAGCCGATGTGCGTTTGATAACCGGGCATCGTTTTGGGGATATAGGAAAAACGGGAGGAATAGGGGACGCGGGGGCGCATAAGGGAACGGACGACGCGAACGCCGAAATCGCCGACGAACGGGGAACGATTTACGGCGAACCGGATTTTAGGTTTCTTATATTTTAAGCGGTTTTACCGATTTTTGCAATCGGGGCGGCGTTTTTTTTATTGTCGATTGACGGAAAAGTCGATTAAACTTATAATTATTGAAGCGGCGGGGACGAACGCGCCGCTTGCGACGGCGTCGGGGAACGCGTTGCTTGGGGAAACGCGGTAAAGAAGGCGGGTAAAAGAAGAGAGAACGGTTGGGAAAAATGGAAAATATAAGCGTTTTCGATTTGGTCGTAACGGTTCTTTTGGCGACGGCGACGTTTTGGGGCGGGCTTCGCGGCGTCGTTTCGCAAATTTCGGCGATCGCGACTTGGATTTTGAGCGCTTTGGCGGCGGCGCGATACGGTTCCGTCGTCGGCGACGTCGTTTCGATACCGGAACCTTGGCGCGCGCCGGTTTCGGCGGCGATCGTTTTCTGCGCGTCGTTGTTGGCGCTGAGCGTCGCGACGCGGTTTGTGAAACGAGCGGTTTCCTTGGCCGGCTTGAAGGAGTTCGACCGGCAAGCGGGCGCGCTTTTCGGTTTTTTTAAGGGGTGCGCGATTTGCGTCGTTTTAACCTTCTTTTGCGTTTTAGGATCGGATAAAACGCGGGATTTAGTCGACCAATCGAAAAGCGGGCCTTATTTAGCGTCGGTTTCGTTGCTGCTTAAGAGCGCGTTTCCGGAATCCGAAACGATGACGCGTTTCGAAACGCTCGTTGGAACGATGGAGGCGACGCAAGCGAAGCGGAGCGCGGCGCCGACGTTAAAATCGGAAATCGCCGACTTGGAGACGTATTTGAAGGACGTCGTTTTGTCGAAGGAAGCGGCGGACGTCGTCGAGGAAGCGGAAGCGGGCGCGAAATCGACGAACGGCGGCGTTTCGTCGAGTTGGTCGCGATTTTTGAACGATTTGCGCGGTTGGAACGGCGCGCGAGAAGCGAACGAACCGACGACGACCGGCGCGAATTACTTCGACGGCGCGACGAACGACGCGGAGAGCGGAGAGGGGCGCGCCGAGGAAGATTGGAATAATTGGGGGGATTGGGAGAACGAAGAGAAACGCGACTGGGAGGATTGGAACGTTTGGGATAGACGCGGGGACAACGGCGTTCGGAGCGGCGCGGCGAACGGCGGGTATTACGGCGAATACGAAGAATCGGCGAGAAACGACGATTTTGACGTTTACGTCGCCGACGCGGAGAGCGAACCCGTCGAAACGACGAACGGTTGGAGCGACTTGGGAACGTTTTTAACGAAAATAACGGGCGGCGCTCGCTCGACGGCGGGAACGAACGAAGGCGAGAGCGTTGGGAGCGAACGGCGAACGGCGAATTACGCCGCGCCGTCGAACGAGTCGCTGAACGATTATTTGGGCGTTCCGACGAGCGCAAACGTCCGAAGCGCGTCGGCGACGTTCGGCGTTTCCGGGGCGCGAACGAGCGACGGCGCGATTTTGGGGCGTCCGAATACGACGTCGACGCCGTTGATTCCGCCGCTGCCTTATTGACGACGGCGAAAAACGCGCGGTTTGGGCGTTTTAGGTTGAGTTTGCGCTTCGGAACGACGTCGGAGAAACGCAAAAAACGACGCCTTTGAAAGCGGTTTAAGACGATCGCGCAAGATTTAGGGAACGCGTCGAGCGGAGAAAAGGCGACGTTTGCGCAAAATACGGCGAATCGAACGATTGGGAAACGGCGCGAAAACGGTTTGCGTCGACGGAAAAAACGCAAGAAATAAAAAAGCTCCTTAAAAACCTTGCGGAATTTAAGGAGCCTTCGAGTTTTATACTCCGTCGAAGAAACTTCGACAAAGCGGAGGACAAGGGGCTCGAACCCTCAACCGGCAAGCCGGCGCCTGATTTCGAGTCAGGTTGCTAACCATTCGCGTATCCTCCTCGAACGATGAACTAAGTATACATCGGATTGCGAAAACCGCAAGGGGTTTTTTAAAATTTTTTTCGTTTTTTTCTCGACGCGACGAAAGAACGCCGACGGACGCGAGGTAAAACGCCGAACGACGGACGGTTGCGTCGCGAAAGCCGGGCGCGGAAAGAGCGGCGCGATTTCGGAAAATAGGGCGATTTGGCGAAAAAACGGCGAAAACGAGCGGAATTTTCGACGGCGACGCGCCGCTCCGGTCGACGTCGAGCGAAATTGCGGTAAAATAACGGAAACGGCGCCGACTCGACCCGGCGAGAACGAACGAGCGAATAATAATTGTTTAATAATTAACGAAAGATTATTAATAATAATGACGACGAACGCATCCGAACCGAACGAACAAGCGAAAAAGGACGGCGCGCCCGTTTGGGCGAACCCGGACGCTCGACCGCGTTTTCACATCCTTTACGAAGTCGGCCCGACGCTCGTCGTCGACAAACAGCCCGGAATTTTGACGCAAGCTCCGCTCGGCGTCGACTCGATGGAAGCGCGCGTCAAAGCGTTTATGAACTGTCGCGATAATCGAGATGGGAAACGATATTTGGGCGTCCCGCACCGCCTCGACCGTCCGGCGTCGGGCTTGTTGGTTTTCGCGAAACACGCTCGGGCGGCGCGCAAGTTTTCGGAACAGTTCGAAGAGCGAACCGTCGAGAAGATTTATTGGGCGTTGGCCGGCGGGGAAGTTCCGGAAGATTCGGGGACTTGGGTCGACTATATGCGCAAAATCCCGGGGCGCGCCGAAGCGGAGATGGTTTCGCCGATCAAGCCGGACGCTCGGGAGGCGGTCTTGCAT
>JAZQAP010000357.1:0-4786 GCA_045545275.1 Thermoguttaceae bacterium
TCGCTTGGACGGGAAACGTCGCGCTTGGAATCGTCGGTTTTTGGCTCCTAAAAAAGATTCACTAAACGCCGCGTTTTCCCCAAGTCAACGCCAAACCCAACCCGTTCGCCCTTTTTTCCTTAAAATCGTTAAATTTTTTGCGTTAACTCTCCGTTAAACGTCAAAACGGCGCGCCGAGTTCCCCGCTCGACGCGCCGTTTTCGTTTGGCGACCAGAAATCCGTTCCAAACGTCGATTAACGTTTCTCGACGTCGATGTCCGCTTCGCTTGCGTCGCGCCAAACGCCGAAGTTCGCGTCGAACGTCTTGTCGACGTCGGCGCCGACCGCCTTCGCTTCGACGGCGAAACCGCAAACGCCGAGCGTTCTCGGGTCGTCGGAGCCTTCGCGAACCTCCGCCGGAATCCAAGCGCGGCATCGGACGGCGAGCGTCAGTTCGTCGACGTCCGCCGGAACGTTCGTTTCGAACTCGATTCGGTTGAAGCCGCGAACGATTTCGCCGACTTTAACGCCTCCGCAAAAGAGCCCGACTTCGATCGACTCTTCCGCTTCTCCCAAATTCTCCGCTTCTTCCGATTTTATCGCCGGAACCGCGTCCGCCGGAGCGTCCAGCTCGACCGCGATTCGATACCGGCGTCCCGAAACGACCGGAAGCGTCAGCCGCGACTCGCCGCTCGACCAGCGGAACGTTCGGCCTTCGCCGTCTTTTTCGGCGCCGAACCAACCGTCGACGAAGCGGGCGTCGTTCGTCGTTCCGAGCGCGAACCGATAATTCTCCTTCGCGCCCGGTTCCGCCTCCATTGGGTCGAGTTCGTTCGCCGCCGTTTGAACCTTCGCCGCCGACTTCGGCCCGATCAGCCGAAAACCGCCCGGCGCTTGGTTCCCGACCGCGACGACGCAAGCCGCCTTCTCCGAAACGAGGACGTGCGTCCCGGACTTCTCGAACGAACAGCCTTGAACGGTCGCGCGACCGGCGTCGATTTGAATCGCGGGCGCGCCGTTCTTCGCCTTCGCCGAATGAACTTCGTCCCAATTAACGAAAACGCAAGAGTTAAGCGTTACCCGACCGAGCGGTTGGTTCGAAAGGACGCAAGTTTTGACCGGCCCCCAAAAGGCGCAGTTCGTCAACATCACGGCGCCCTCGTTCTTCTCGCCGATCTCCAAGCAAACCGAATCTTCGCTCGTCCAACGTCCGACGAACTCGCCGTTCGTTATCAGCAGCCCCTGTTTTTGCGATTGGTCGACGACGACCGCGCGGCGGCAAGAGTCGGCGCCGATTCCCAAAAAGTTCCCGTTCGCCCCGCCTTTTCCCGCGTCGATAAAGGAGTAGCCGCGACCGTACCCGAAGCAAAACGTATTCGTTACGTAATGCCAGTCGGTTCGCGCAAATTCGAACGCGACGCCGTTAATATTAATCCATTCGCAAAACGGGTCGTCCGGTTTATAAATCAAACCGAACGGCCAAAAATGAATATTTTCGATTCTTCCAATATCGTAACACTCGTCGACGTAAAGCCCGCGCTTGATCGGGTATCCGGTAACGTTGCGAACCAAGTGTCGATGCGCCAAATGCAAGCGAATCCCTTCGTAAGGGTTCAGCAAACAGCAGTCGACGACGGCGACCGCGGTCGAGTTTTCCGACGCGACGCAAGGCGGGTACGGAACCGGCGGAACGTCCGTTTGGCGCCATTCCGGATAAGTAACGACGACGCCGACGAGCGCGGAGTTCGAGCCCTTCAACTCGATAAAGGGCGCGGCGTCCGGTTTCCCGCGGTTCGCATACGTTAAGAGGGTCGTTCCGGTCGGCTTCTCGTCTTTCTCGACGACCGACGGCGCGACGCGGTACGTTCCGGCGAGCGTTACTCCGGTCGGAATCGTCAGCGTTCCGTCGAACCGAAAGCGACCGCTCGGCAACTCGACGACGCCTCCGCCCGCTTCCCCGGCGGCGTTCAGCGCCCGTTGGAGCGCCGCGGTCGAGTCGACCGTTTCGCTCGCGACGACGCCGAAATCGAGCGCGTTCCAGCGGGCCCGCGCCGCGCTCGGCGAGTCGACGTCGACGACCGGGCCGCCGTTGTCGCCGTTTCCAACCCTTCCGCCGCCGTTTTCAGCGCCGCTAAATCCGTCAAAGCCGCTAGAACCGCTAAAACCATTTAAACCGGCGTTCGCCGCGTTTCCCGCTCCGAGCCCCGCCGTCGACGCCGTCGTTTCGAACGCTCCGGCGGCGGTCGCCAACGCGCAATTTGCCATTAATATTAATAAGGACTTCCAACGCACTTCAAGCCGTCCTTTCCGCGCTCCGAAAGCGCTCGTAAAAATCGCTAAAAACGCCCGATTTCGCCAATAAACACAAGACAAAAACTCGCGAAACCGGCAAAATTTCCAATTTCGACGTTCGAGACAGATTCGCGCCGCTCCGCTTGCCGTTAAAACCGTTAAAAACCGTCCGGTTTATCGACAAGACCAATCCCCAAACTCGCGAAACCGGCAAAATTTCCAATTTCGACGTTCAGGACAGATTCGCGCCGCTCCGCTTGCCGCTAAAATCCGTTAATCTCGATAAAACTCGTCCAAAATTTCGAACCAACGCGACGCTCTTTTGCACGTCGCGAACGCCAGCCGGACTTCCTCGGTCTTCGGGTGAAGTTTCGCGTAAGCGACGCCGAACTTGCGCATCTCGGTCGCGGTTCGCCGTTCGCCGTACAGTTCGAGCGCGGCGCTAAAATGTTCCGCGATCGTCGCCTTTTGCTCCGCCAACGTCGGCGGCGCCGGGATCGGACGCCCTTCGACCGCCGCCTTGGCCCGCTCGAAAAGCCAAGGGTTCCCGATGATTCCGCGAGCCAGCGCGACGCCGTCGACGCCGCTTTCCCGCATTCGCCGAACGATCGTCGCCTCGTCGAAAAGGTCGCCGCACCCGAGAACGGTAAAATCGGGACGATTGCGCTTAACCGCGACGTATTCCTTAACTTCGCGCAAGAAATCCCAATTCGCGACGCCGGTATAACGCTCCAACACCGTCCGCCCGTGTATCGCGACGCCGTCGACGCCGACGTCGAGCAAGCCGTCGAGCAAGTCGAAAAACGACGCGCGGCTCTTCGGCGAATCGTCGAAACCGCGCCGCAATTTCGCCGTTACCGGAACGTCCGCCGGAACCGCCTCCCGCACCCGTCGCGCGATCTCGACCGCCCGCTCCGGCTCCGACATTAAAAAGCCGCCGCGACTCTTCCCGACGACCTTGCGCACCGGGCAAGCGAAGTTCAAATCGATTAGGTCGAATCCAAATTCGAGCAGCTTCAACGCCGCCGGAACGAACTCGTCCGACGACGAGCCCATCAACTGCGCGCCGGACGGCTTGTCGGAGTCGCGGGTCGCCAAATAAAGTCGCGATTTACTCTTTTTCGAAACGTTTAAAATAAATTGGTCGAGAAAAACCTCGCAAAGCGCGAACGACGCCCCGAACTTGCGCGCCAACCGCCGCATCGGCGCGTCCGAATATCCGGAAAGGGGCGCCTGAATAATCGGCGTTCCCAAGTGTAATTTGCCTATTTTCAACGGCGGAAAGAGCGGTTCGCTCATACGCGGCTCCTCAAAATCGTTATTTTCAAAAAATTTTCGCGTCCGGACGCCCGTTATTCCTCGCAAAACGCCGACTCGCCGCCGTCGCCGGGCCGCAAAATCGGAATTATCGTTAAAACGAAATTAAAGCGCGCCGTCGTTTCATCCGATACGTTAAATACGCGATTTGTTCGACTCGTCCGGTCGGCGCGGCGTTGCGTCGGCGTTAAAATCGATATTTTCGCTAAACCCGCTCTTTCGCAAGGAGGCGAAGCGGCGCGGCGGAGCGAAAAAGCGTTAAAATCGGTCGAGTCAAGCGGTCGTTTTCGCTTTTCGATCGAGTTCGTTCAGCCGCGTCGTCGAAGCGCGCCAAGGAGGGCGGCTTTCGACGGCGCGACGCAACCCCTCAAGGCGTCTTATGCAACCGTTTCGTTCCAGTTTAAAATATATTCTGTTCCTTGCAATAGTCTGCGGCGGCGCGGAGGTCGGTTTCGGGCAATTTTCTTTCCCGCAAATGGGTAGAGCCGCCAAAGTCGAAGCCGATCCGAAAAAAGACTACTTCCTGAAAGACTCGGACGGGAACTGGCTCGCGATGGCGGCGAAGTTCTCCGACGAGAAAGCGGCGTACCGCGCGAAGAAGCTCGCCTACGAACTCCGCAAGGCGTATAAATTGGAAGCGTTCGTCTTCAAATTCGACCCGAGCGCCAACCTCGACGCGTTCTCGGCAGAAGTCGACGCGGCGAAAAACTTCCACTATCAAACGGCGCAAAGCGTCGAATACGCGGTTCTCGTCGGCGGTTACCCGGTCGCCGACGACCTCGAACTGCAAAAAACGCTCGAACGCCTGCGACGTTGCCAACCGGAATCGCTCAAAGACGACCCGGCGAGCAAAGCTCTCGCGCAAAAATACCAAGAAATGGCGCGCAAGAATCAAAAATACGCCGGGTACGGCCCGATGGGCGGCGCGTTCGCGGTGCCGAACCCGCTCCTGCCGAAGGAATTTTTCAGCCAAAAAGGAATCGTCGACTCTTACGTCGAAAAACTGAACTCCGACGGCAAATACAGCCTCTTGAACAACGATAAGCTGTACACCGTCCGAATCGCGACCTTCTCCGGCGACGTCGCGATGTATAAAAACACGCAGGGCCCGAAAACGGACGAAATGAAGAGCCGCCTGCGATACGCCGGGCTCCGCGCCGCCGCTCTCTGCGAAGCGCTCCGCAAAGCCGGCGTCGA
>JAZQAP010000358.1:0-12972 GCA_045545275.1 Thermoguttaceae bacterium
GAAAGCGTCGGCGAAAACGGCGCGGGCGGCGAGACGATTTCCCGCGAACTTTCGGTCGTTCAGAAGACGGCGGCGCACCTTTTCCTCGGCGGGGAATTGTTGACTTACGTCGTTTCCTCGGCCGCGCAAAAGGGAACGCGCTTCGACTCGACGACGACCGTTTGTTCGACGTCGACGCCGGGCGGAATCGCGCGCAAAACGACCGTCGAAACGGACGCGAACGGCGGCGTGTTGCTCAGTTCGACGACCGCCGCGCTCGATAATTACGTCGCGCCTTGACGAACGAAGACTTCGCGTCGGCGCCGGATAAACGTCGCAAAAAAAAAACGAGACGGGAAAAATAAAAAAGGAACGCGAATTAGAAACGCGTTCCTTTTTTATTTTGCGTTCGGCGACCGGGGCGTTCTAAGCCGACGAAATTATCTAAACGTCGCGCGATAAGACGTCGCGCCCTCTTTTCGGGCGATAAAAAAGCCTAAAGATTCGCGACGCGATTCGAAAATCGGCGCCGAAAATCTTCGTTTCGCGCTTAAAATAACGCGAACGTCGCGGCTAAGCGTTAACGGCGCTTCCCGCGACGCGGCGTTTTAAACGGCGATCAGTTGCCGAGCGATTGAAGCGGGGCCGGAATGCGACCGCCGAAGTGGACGAAGTCGCTGCTCGCGCCGACGTTGCGCACTTCCATCACCGGCGACGCGCCGAAGAGGCCGCCGAAGCTGACGAAGTCGCCGGCTTTTTTGCCCGGGCACGGCACCAAACGGGTCGCGGTCGTCTTGTTGTTGATGACGCCGATCGCCATTTCGTCGGCCATAATCGCGGCGATCGTCGACGGGGTAACGTCGCCCGGGATAAGGATCATATCGAGCCCGACGCTGCAGACGCAGGTCATCGCTTCGAGTTTTTCGATCGTCAGGTGCCCTTGCGCGGCGGCGTCGGCGAGGGTCGAGTCTTCCGAAACCGGAATGAAGGCGCCGCTCAAACCGCCGACCGAGCTCGACGCAAAGAGACCGCCCTTCTTAACGGCGTCGTTGAGCATCGCGATCGCGGCGGTCGAACCGGGCGCGCCGACGTGCGCCAAGCCGAGCGTCTTCAAGATTTCGCCGATGCTGTCGCCGACCGCCGGAGTCGGAGCCAACGAAAGGTCGACGACGCCGAACTGGGTGTTCAAGCGCTCCGCGACTTCGCGACCGATCAGCTCGCCGACGCGGGTAACGCGGAACGACGCCGTCTTGATTTCTTCGGAAAGGTCGGAAAGCGTCAATTTTTGACCGCTTTCTTTCGCGGCGGCGATGCGGCGACGGAGCGCGCAGTCGACGACGCCCGGGCCGGAAACGCCGATGTTGATCGTCGCTTCCGGTTCGCCGACGCCCATATACGCGCCGGCCATAAACGGGTTGTCTTCCGGAACGTTCGCGAAAACGACGAGCTTCGCGGCGGCGAACCCGACGTTCGCGGCGTCGGCGTGCGCAATGTCCAAAATGACGTGGCCGAGGCGGTGCAACGCGTCCATATTGACGCCGGCTTTGCGGGACGCGGCGTTAATCGAGGAGCAAACGCGCTTCGTCGAGTTCAAAACTTCCGGAAGCGAGTCGATGACCGTTTGCGCGCCGTCGGAAATGCCCTTGTGAACGAGAGCCGAGAAACCGCCGACGAAGTCGACGCGGCAGTGTTCGGCGGCGTCGTCGAGCGCTTTCGCGAGTTTCAGCGCGGCCGGTTTCCCGTGTCCGGCGAGGAGAATCGCCGCCGGAGAAATCGCGAGGCGTTTGTTCGTGATCGGAATGCCGTATTTCGCGCCGATTTCGTCGCAAACGTCGACGAGGTTTTTCGCGCGGGAAACGATCTTATGGTAAACCTTTTGGCACATCAGGTCGACGTTCGGCCCGGCGCAGTCGTTGAGGTTTAGCGCCAAGGTAACGGCGCGGACGTCGAGGTGTTCCGCGTGCAACATGCGGATAGTGGAGAGGATTTCGTCGGTTCTGAACATCGGGATTCGTTTCCGTCCAAAAAAAGGAGGAGAGGTCGCGCGGGCCGCCGTTTGCGGGAACCGCGTCGAACGCTTCTCATTAATATAATACGCTCGATTTTGTCAAACGGTCGCGCGGAGGCGACCAAACGGGGCCGAAAGGGGCGCCGTCGGACGCGTCGCGGCCTTATCGGTCGATTATAGACGAAATTTGCCCTTTTTCAAGGCGGGCCTAGGCGACCTTTTTACTTCCCGGCAATTTTTACGGCGGTCGTGCGCTTCGGCGAAGAACTTTAGTGAAAAAATAGAGAAAATGGGCAAAAAAGTTAATTTTTTAAGAAAAAAAGACGCGATTTTTGCGTCGCCCCCTCTTTACAAAAAACGCCGATTATGCAAATTATAACAATTAGACGAACTTTTTGCGTTAACATGGAAAAGAACGGCGGAATTTTACGGTAAAAAAGAAAATTCCCGGTTTATTTTTTTCGACAATAGCGCTAAAATATCGAAGGCTGTTGAAATGGGTAAGAGATGGAAATTTTAGCGGCTGGATAAAGTCGGACGTTTCGTTTCGGCGTCGAGCGTTAAACTTTCCGGCGTTTCAACGGAACGCCGTCGCTTCGATACGGATTTTTATTAAAGCAAGCGAAACAGAAATAACTAACAATAAAAACGGACCGAAAATAACGGCGAACGCTCCGCGCGGCGCCCAAAACGGTCGAGAGGAGGCGTCTCTTGGGTAAGACAAAGTCTTGTTGCCGCTACGCGGCGGTTGTGGTCGCTTTGATCGTGTTGTTGCGCGTCGGCGTCGGCTGCCATTTCCTTTACGAAGGTCTTTGGAAGATGGATCCGTCGAACGGGTTCTCGGCCAAAGGTTTCCTCGGGATGGCTAAGGGCCCGACGAAGGATCTGTACTACATGTTCCTTCCGGACCTTGGCGGCGAAGAACGTATTCAAATGGCCGAAGTTTACGAAATTCAAGTCGAAAACGGCGTGAAAACCGGGCAAAAACGCCTCGGTTGGACGCTGCCGGTGATCGAAGACGAATGGTATCGCTATTTCGACGCTTTCGTCGCGAAGTACGAACTCGACGATTGCCAAGTGAACGCGGCGAAAAAGATTCGCGACCAATACGTTTTCTCGCTCCGCGAATACGCTCTTGAAAATCGCGAAGATTTCCGCGGTTTCGTCGCGAGCAAACGTCGTTTCGAAGAAGCGCTGAGCAAGGCGAAGAACGACGCGGAATACCAACGCATTCGCGATTGGGACGCTCAAATGAAATACCGCAACGAAGGCGAAAAGTTCGCCGCCGAACCGGTCGCGATGGGCGAAAATTACGAACTCGCGCTTTGGAGCGTTTTGAACGCCGAACAAAAAGCGAAGGGCGAACCGACGCCGCTCGCTTACGGCGCGAACAAATCGGCGATCATGAACGTCGTCGCGAGCCTTCCGTGCTTGAGCGGTTTCGCGAAGGCTTCGACGATGGGCGCGCTCGACTTGGCGGTTACGCTCGGTTTGTCGGCGATCGGTCTGTGCTTGATGCTCGGTTTCTGCACGCGTTTGGCGAGCCTCGGCGGCGCGGCGTTCATGATTAACGTGGTGCTGTCGCAATTCCCGTGGCCGACCGTTTACCCGTATCCGCCGGAAGTCGTCGGGCACTCGATGGTGTTCAATAAGGACACGATCGAGCTCGTCGTTCTGTTGGTCATGGCCGCGTTGCCGGTCGGACGTTGGGGCGGGCTCGACTGGTTCGTCTGGAATTTCTTCGGACGCAATCTGTACGCCTATTGGGGAATCGAAAAAGACCCGCTTATTCCGGAAGTTTTGCAAGTCGAAGGCTGCAACTGACCGATAAACGCGGATAGAGAGAACATCGTCCGAACGTCGACGCGAAAAACGACGTCGACCGTTTGGCAACGCATACTAAGGAAATAGAAACGATGAGCGAAAAGAAAGAGGGAAAGGCGACTCCTTGCGGTTGCTCGCGACGTAATTTTCTGAAAGCGGGCGCGCTTGCGGCCGCCGTTCCGGCGGTCAGCGCCGGGGCGTTCTACTACGGGTACTCGAAGACGCACGCGCGACCGTTGCGCGTCGCGATCCTCGGCGTCGGCGACGAAGGGAGCGTTCTCCTCGGCGCCTGCAATCCGGAATACGTGCAAATCGTCGCGTTCGCCGACGTGCGTCCGTACAACCAACACCGCGCCTTCCACGGCGACCGTTACGGCGACGTCGCGTTCGCCGCTCGCCCGGGCTTGATGGAAAAATACGGTTGGAAAACCGAAGACGAAGCCCGCAAACACGTTAAAGTTTACGGCCCTTACGAAGAACTCCTCAAAGACGCGAAAAAACTCGGCGTCGAGGCGGTCATTATCGGCTTGCCGCTCCACCTGCACGCGAAAGCGTCGATTCAAGCGATGAGCCTCGGCCTGCACGTCCTCTGCGAAAAGCTGATGGGCCACTCGATTATCGAGTGTAAAGAGATGGCGCGCGCCGCGAAGAAGTTCCGCAAACACCTCGCGATCGGGCACCAACGCCACTACAACATCCTGTATCACGAAGCGACCGACCAAATCGAACGCGGTCTCCTCGGCGATATTCACTACATTCGCGCTCAATGGCACCGCGGGAACTCGCCGGGCGCCGACAGCTGGCAAATGCCGATGCCGTCCGAGTTCAAACCGGAAGACCCGCAAGCGAACAAACTCCTCGAAGAGTTGGCTTCCTGGACGCAACAAATGAACGAAGCGCGCGGCGTCGAAATTGAAACTTGGCGCAAAAAGGTCGCGCAAAAGCAAGCGCAAATCGACGACGCGCTCATGCTCCAAGCCGACGCGACGTACAAAGGCCTCGACCTCGCCTCGCCGGCGGAACTCGGTTATCAAGACATGACGGTTCCGGCCGCGAACGGTTACAAAGACTACAAACGTCCCAGCACGGAAGAGCTGATTCGTTGGCGCTTGTGGAAACGCACCGGCGGCGGCCTCATGGTCGAACTCGGGAGCCACCAACTCGACGCGGCCTCGATCTTCCTCGCGGCCTCGAACCGTCGCGCGGCGGCCCTCCGCGGCGAAGACCCGAACCTCCTCCCGGACGGCGGCAAGGTGCACCCGCTCCGCGTTCACGTTTCCGCGAACCGCAACCTGTTCGGTCTCGACCGCGAAGTCCAAGACCACATCACGACGCTCGTCGAATTCCCGGCGCCGAACTACGATCCGAGCACCTTGGCCGGTCGCAAACGCACGATCACCGTCCAATACTCGACGATCAACGGCAACGGCTTCGGCGGTTACGGCGAAATCGTTTACGGCACCAAGGGCACGATCGTCCTCGAACGCGAACAAGATTCGCAACTCCTGCGCGGCCCGTCGACCAGCAAGGTCGAAAAGAAAGCCGCCGGCGCCGCCGCGCTCGACACCCAAGCGAGCGCTCCGGCTCAAAAAGCGGTCGCCGCGACCGGCCCCGCCGGCCCCGCCGTCAGCCGCGGTTACAAAGAACAAATCGAACACTGGGCTTGGTGCTGCCAAAACAACCCGAACGCGAAAGACCCGGCGATTCAACCGCGTTGCAATCCGCGCATCGCGCTCGGCGACGCCGTTATCGCGCTCGTTACGAACATCGCCGCCGACAAGGGCGAAAGCGTTACGTTCGACGAAGCTTGGTTCGATCCGGACAGCGATAAAACGCCGGAAAAAGACCTCGGCGTCCTTAACGCGAATCCGAACCTCGATCAAGATAAGTACAAGATTTGAGCCTTTTCGCTATCCCGCGCTTCCGAACGTCGCCAAGAGTCGGAAGCGCGAGCGAAAAACCGGGTTTCGTCGACTCGGCACGCTCCGGTCGACGAATCGTTTCGAAAAATTACGTTCGTCGCGACGAGGCGTTCGCGCCGCGTCGCCGACGACGCTTAGAATATAATTTAGGTTGAAAAATGAATTTAACGAGCGAACAAAAAGAGATTGGGAAGGAAAACTTCCTCGCCGCGATCGGCAGCCAGTTGACGCGCCGCGAGTTCCTGAAACAATCGGCGCGCGCCGACTTGGCTTCGGGCAAGGGGATCGGTTCCTATTACTTCAAATACGGGACGGTCGACAAACCGGTTCGCGTCGCGGTTCTCGGAACCGGCGACGAAGGGAGCGTTTTGATCGGCGGGATCAACCCGAAATATATCCAAGTCGTCGCGATCGCGGACATTCGTCCGTACAACCAATACCGCGCCTTCCACGGCGATTGCTACAGCGCCAGCGCCGCCGCGGTTCGTCCGGGTTTGATGAAAAAATACGGTTGGAAAACCGAAGAGCAAGCGCGTCAATTCGTTAAAGTCTACAACGACTACAACGACCTCTTGAAAGACGCGGAAGCGCTCGGCCTCGAAGGCGTTATCATCGGTTTGCCGCTGCACTTGCACGCTCCGGCCGCGATCAAAGCGATGCGCGCCGGCTGCCACGTCCTGACCGAAAAACTGATGGGACACAGCGTCGCGAACTGCAAAGAAATGATTCGCGTCTCGCACGAGTGCAAAAAGCACCTCGCGATCGGGCACCAACGCCACTACAACGTCCTTTACGATCACGCGACGGCTCTCGTTAACTCGACCGCGCTCGGCGACTTGCACTACATCCGCGCCCAATGGCACCGCGGCAACCTCCCGGGCTCCGACAGTTGGCAAATGCCGCTTCCGGAAGGTTCGAAAGCCGTCGACGTCAAAAAAGGCGAATTGATGCGCGAATATAAGGACTGGAACGACGCCGCCGACCAAATGAAAGCGACGATCGCTCGCGATCAAGAACGCGTCGACGCGATTATGGCGATTCCGGACGAACAAAAGACCGCCGCCGACGTCGCCGAAGCGAAACGTCTCAATCGCGAAATTTCCGTTACGCAAAAAGACTTGGACGCGCTCGACAAGAAAATCAAGCAAAAGCGCGCGCAACTTCTCGACTTCGTCCTGATCGAAGGCGGCGAAGTCAACGGCGTTAAGTACGGCAAAGCCGAAGATTACGGTTATCAAGCGACCACGCGAACCGAAGGCGAAGAAACCTACGACCGTCCGGCGATCGAAGAGCTGATTCGTTGGCGCTTGTGGAACCGCACCGGCGGCGGTTTGATGGCGGAGCTCGGCAGCCACCAACTCGACGCGGCGAACATCTTCATCGCGGCGGCGCACGGCGGCAAAAAACAACGTCCGTTGAGCGTTTCGGCGTCCGGGGCGCGCTCGCTCTTCAACTCGCTCGACCGCGACGTCGACGACCACGTCGCCGCGTTGTACGAATACCCGGCGCCGGAATACGATCCGAACGACGAACTCGGCAAACAACGCAAAATCACCGTCGCTTACGCCACGATCAACGGCAACGGCTTCGGCGGTTACGGCGAAACGGTCTTCGGCACCAAGGGCACGCTCCAAATCGACCGCGAAAACGAAGCGCTCCTTTACCGCACGTCGGCGATCAACGACAAAGTTCGCGTCGCCGGTTCGAAGGGGAACCTCGACGTCGTCATTTCCGAAGACGGCGACAAACTCTCCTCCGCCATCGGGTACCAAGGCGTTTACGCGACGACCGTCAGCCGCGGTTACTGCGAAGAAATCGAACACTGGGCCTACTGCATTCGCAAGAATCCGGAAGCGCAAGCCGACATGGTCGACAAAGAGATCATGCCGATTCTTTGCAACGCGTTCGGCGCGAAAGCGTTCGGCGAAGAAGCCGGAGCGACGCCGCTCCTGCTGACCCGTTGCCGCGGCGAAGTCGCGATTTGGGACGCCATTATCGCGTTGGTTACGAACATTTCGGCCGACCTGAATACGACCGTCGAATTTAAGGAATCTTGGTTCGACTACAATTCGGACGAAACGCCGGAATTCGATTACGCGGAAGCGCTGGTCGAAAACGCCGCCGACGGCGCTTCGAAAGAAGAAATCGCCAAGCGAATCGAAGCGGCGAAAGCGAACGCCGTTCCGAACGTCAACCGTCCGGAATACGCTTGATCTTTCGACGTTTCGAGTCCGTTCGACGCGGTTCTTAGCGCCGCGTCGACGTAAATTTCGGAGACGAAAATAAAAAACCGGAGCTTTTGCCGTTCGGCGGGGCTCCGGTTTTTTTAAAATCCGCATTAATAAAAAAACGCCGGACAGAGCCCGGCGCATGACCTACGATAGAACCGTAGGGGGTGTAAAAAATGAACTTTCGTCCACTACTTTTATTATAGCGCCGACTTGCGCGGTTGTCAACTTTCTTTTTCGTTTTTTAGGAAATTTTCTACGATGAAAAATCGCACAATAGTTTATATTGACGGCTTTAATTTTTATTTTGGCTTAAAAGAAGCTGTAAAACGAAGAAACGCGCCTCATTCTATTTATTGGTTAGATTATTGGAAACTTGCCGAGAAAATTGCTAAAGATCGTGAGTTAATCGCTGTAAAACTTTTTACGGCGCGAGTTAAAAGTCCGGAAAAATCGGCGCGGCAGAACGCTTGGCTTAACGCGTTGAAAATATTTCGGCCTTGTTTGGAAATTATATACGGTCGTTATCTTTATAAGGAAGTTACTTGCGGACGATGCGGAACGCGAACCGACGCCTTGATATGTTCGCAGTGTAGAAGTCAAATTCGAATTCCGGAAGAGAAAAAATCGGACGTTAATATTGCCGTCGAGATGTTGACGGACGCTTATGAAGATAAATTTGACACGGCGATACTTTTAACGCGCGATAGCGATTTAGTTCCTCCAATCGACAAAATTCACGTTATGCCGTTTAGCAAACCTAAATCTATTGGCGTTGGTTTTTTACCTGGTAGATTGTCCAACGAATTAAAAGGCTCCGCCGATTTTCATTTTGTAATTCAGCGTAAGATACTTGAAGATTCGCGATTGCCATACGAGGTTGAAAAAAATAACGGCGAGCTTTTACGAATTCCCGAATCGTGGAAAGATAAATTTTAATCAAAGGAAATAGTACGATGAAACGAATTATAATGTTGCTGGCTTTTTTTTCGCTAGCGCTCAATAGCGTTCTTTGGAGCGCGGAGCCGTCGAAAACGGCGCTTCCGGTCGTCGCGCCGAAGGAAGTTCAAATGGACGCCGCGACGCTGAACCGAATCGACGCGTTGGTCGAGGAGGCGATCGCCGACGGTCAAACGCCGGGCGCGGTCGTCGCGATCGGGCGCGGGAACAAGTTGGCGTTTCTGCGCGCTTACGGCGACCGTCAAACGGAGCCGACCGTTGAAAAGGCGACCGCCGACACGCTTTACGACTTGGCGTCGGTTACGAAAGTTTCGTCGACGGCGATCGGAATCGCGATTTTGGTCGAGCGCGGCCAACTCTCTTACGACGATAAAATCGCGAAGTTCTTCCCGGAATTCGCGCAAAACGGCAAGGAAAACGTTACGGTGCGCGACTGCGTTACCCACGTTTCGGGCCTGACGCCGGACAACAGCATTAACGATTATATCGGCTTTAATCGCGACGAAATCTGGGCGAACGTTTGCAAACTCGGCTTGCGTTCGAAACCGGGCGAAAAATTCTCGTACAGCGACGTCGGCTTTATTACTTGCGGTTACCTGATCGAGAAAATTTCCGGCGTTTCGCAAGACGAGTTTATGCGCGAAAACGTTTACCGTCCGTTGGGAATGCTCGATACCGGATACAATCCGAACGCCGAACAACGCAAGCGCAGCGCGGCGGCGGAGAAGCGTTCGCCGAAGGACGCCGATTGGATTAAGGGCGCCGTTCACGACCCGCGCGCTTACGAGATGGACGGCGTCGCCGGGCACGCGGGTCTTTTCTCGACCGGCGTCGATATGTCGATTCTCGGCGCGATGCTGGCCGGTCGCGGGACTTACGTTCCGGCGTCCGACCCGGAAAACCCGATTCAAATCTTGAAACCGGAGACGTTCGCGCAAATGACGGCGCCGCAAGCGGTTCCGCGCGGGATTCGTTCGCTCGGTTGGGACAAGCGCTCGCCGTACTCCGGCAACCGCGGTTTCAATATGTCGCCGTCGGCGTTCGGACACGGCGGCTTCACCGGGACGGCGTTTTGGGTCGATCCGGACTTCGATTTGTTCGTCGTTTTCCTCGGCAACCGCCTCCACCCGGACGGCAAGGGCGGGATTAATTCGCTCGCCGGAAAGATTGGAACGATCGCCGTCGACGCGATTCGCGAACGCCCGGACGCCGCCGCGACGAAGGATTTTGTCGCGAAATCGGTTTACCGTTCGCCGAACGCCGGAAAGTCGGACGTTCAAGGAACGCTCGCCGGAATCGACGTTCTCGACCGCGACGGTTATTCGCTCTTTAAGGGACGCAAAGTCGGCCTTTTGACGAATCAAACCGGGATTTTGCGCGACGGTCGCCGCATTCCGAAAGCGATGCAAGACGCGAAAGTCGAGTTGACGACGCTCTTTAGCCCGGAACACGGCCTTTACGGCGTCCTCGAAGAGAGCAATATCGGCGACGGCAAAGACTCCGAAACGGGCCTTCCGGTCTTCAGTCTTTACGGCGACGTCCGCCGCCCGACGCCGGAAATGTTGCGCGACGTCGACGTGTTCGTTTTCGACATTCAAGACGTCGGCGTCCGTTTTTACACTTATATTAGCGCGATGTGTTCGGCGATGCAAGCGGCGGCGGATCTCGGCAAGTCGTTCGTCGTTCTCGACCGTCCGAATCCGATCGGCGGCGAAGTCGTCGCCGGGCCGGGCCTCGACGCCGGCCGCGAGTCTTACGTCGCGTTTTTCCAAATGCCGATTCGACACGGGATGACGGTCGGCGAAATCGCGCTCCTTTACGCGAACGAAATGCGCTTAAATCTCGATTTGACGGTTGTTCCTTGCGAAAACTGGAGCCGCGACCAATATTTCGACGAAACCGGCTTGACTTGGGTCAATCCGTCGCCGAACATGCGCTCCTTGACCGAAGCGCTCCTTTACCCGGGAATCGGGATTCCGGAGTTCACCAACATTTCGGTCGGACGCGGAACGGAGACGCCGTTCGAGGTGATCGGCGCGCCTTGGATCGACGCGGAGGATTTGGCCGCGAAGATGAACGCCGAAAAGCTGCCGGGTATCGAGTTCGAGCCGATTCGCTTTGCTCCGACGGCGAGCAAACACGCGAACGTCGAGGTTTCCGGTCTCCGCTTCAAGCTGACCGACCGCGACGCGTTCCGCGCCGTCGAAACCGGCGTCGCGTTGATGTCGCGCTTGAAGAACGACTATCCGGACAAATGGGAACGCGGGAACGCGAACACGTTGCTTCTGAACGACGAAACGCTCGAAGCGATCGAAGCCGGGAAGCCGGTTTCGGAGATCGCGCCCCTTTGGACGCCGGAAGTCGAACGCTTTAAGAAGATTCGCGCCGATTATTTGATTTATTGACGCGCAAACGTTTAACGGTCGAACGCGCCGCGTCGCCGTTTAACTTGAAGCGGTCGAAGCTGTTGAGCGATATTTAACGAAGGCCCGTTTCGACGCGTTTTGCGTTGGAGCGGGCTTTTTTGCGTCGCGGCGTCCGCCGTTGAACTCGCGACGCAACCGAAACCGTCGTCGACCGAACGAGTCGGCGGCGGTTTTTCGCGTTCTTGGCGAATATGTCGCGCGTCCCGAAAAGAGCGAAACCGGTTTGACGGCGGCGCTTTCGTCGAGTATAATAAGGACGGGGCAAAGAAAGGCGAGGAAAGAATGAACAACGACAAAGAGAGACGAATTATTGAAAAAATGGTTGCGCGTTGTGAAAGAATCGAGGCGATTTTAAAAGAATACGGGCGCGATTTCAACGGTTTTTTAACCGACGTTGCGTTTCAAGACGCGTGTTGTATGAACGTGATTCGAATTGGCGAGCTGGTCGGGCGACTTTCCGCCGAACTGAAAGCTCGACGTTCGTTGTTGGGGCCTTGGGCGCAAATCCGCGCGGCAAGCGATTATTTGACGCGCGATTACGACGCCGTCGAGCCGAAAATCGTTTGGAAAACGTTGCGGCGAGACGTTCCGGCGTTGCGCGCCGTTTTGTTGGAAATCCTTGCCGAAAAAGAGTTAAACGTCGGATGAACGAACGAAGGACGGTGGGTTTATGAACGATAAAGATTATCGAACCGTTTCAAAAATGATCGAGTATTGCGATAACGTCGCGTCGTTTCTCGATGGACTGGGCGATAATTTTGAAGCGTATCGCGCCGACGTTCAAACGCGATACGCTTGCGATATGTGCGTTATGCAGATTGGCGAACTTGTCGGACGAATTTCCGACGAACTAAAAGCGTCGCGACCTTCGGTTCCTTGGGCGCAAATCCGCGCGGCAAGCGATTATTTGACGCGCGATTACGACGTCGCCGAACCGGAGTTCGTTTGGGAAACGTTGCGGCAAGACGTTCCGGCGTTGCGCGGCGTTTTGTTGGAAATTCTTGCGGAAAAATGAGTTAAACGTCGGTTAAACCGGCGGTTTAGGCGGTTTCGGTCGGCGCGTCGGGCGTTTCGGCGGGGTGCGGCGGCGCTAACGGAAGCGTCAAGACGAAGCGGGCGCCCGGGCCGTCGAGCGGTTCGCAGCGAACCGTTCCGCCGTGCAGCGTCGCGATTTGACGGACGATCGGGAGACCAAGACCCGTTCCTTCCGGACGGCGGCCGTATTCGCGCCGCAAACGGAAAAAACGTTCGAAAACGCGTTCCGCCAACTCCGTCGGGACGCCGGCGCCGAAGTCGCGCACGACGAGCGAAACGGTTTCGGCGGCGACTTCGAGCGAAACGTCGAACGCGTTTTCGGCTTCTTTTGCGTTCTTATCTTCTTTATCGGTCGAAGTTCCGCTCTTTTCGTCGTCGGCGTTCGCGGCGGTCGAACGGACGCCGTATTTCGCCGCGTTGGTCAACAGATTCAGCGTCGCTTGTTCGAGGAGGCGCCCGACCCCGACGACTTGCGCCGCGTCGCAACGGAGCAAACGCGGCGCCGCGTCGCCGTCGGTTAACGAATCGGCGCAAGTTCGAACGGCGGCGCGGACGATTTCGTCGAACGGAACCGTTTCGCGAACTCCGGC
>JAZQAP010000359.1:0-1588 GCA_045545275.1 Thermoguttaceae bacterium
CATGGCTACGATCCGACTTCTCCGCGCCGTCGAAAGCCAAAACGAACCGTTCGCGTTCCTCAAAAAGCTCGGGTTCAACGCCGTCGTTCTCGCGACGCCGCCGACCGCCGCGCAACTGAAAGAAGCGAACGACGCGAAAATTTGGCTGATCGCCCCCGCTCCGATCGGCGCCGAAACCGTTTCGAAAGTCGACTTCGACGCGCCCGGCGCTCCGCCGACCGCTCCGTCGACCGCTTCCGCCGCGCCGACCGCCGACGCGTCCTCCGTCCCCGACTACTTCGCCGGAACCGCCGCGACCGACGCTTACGACCCGGTTCTCCTTTGGCGCTTAGGAACGCTCAAACGCTCCGAAATCGACGCGTTTCGACTCCAAGCCGAAAAAATTCGCTTGCTCGACCCTCGCAAACGCCCGCTCGTCGGCTCCGTCGTCGACGGCGTCGACGAATACTCGCAAGACGGCGGACTCGACGCGTTAATTCTCGGTCGCCGTCCGATGCAAACGTCGCTCGATCTCAACGATTACGGCGATTGGCTCGTCGATTACCAATACCATTCGACAAACCCGAGCGTCGCTTTTTGGTGTGAAATTCAGACGCAACCCTCGTTCGGCGCCAACCGCCAACGCCAAGCGTTCGGCGTCGTCGAAGAATCCCCCGGGATCGTCTCCTTCGAACAGATGCGCCAGCAGGCCCGCCTCGCGACGCGCGCCGGATGCCGCCATTTAATTTTCGCGTCCCATTCCCGACTCGACGCGAAAGATCGCGGAACGCAGTACCGCGCCGCCGCCCTCGAACTCTTGAACCTCGAACTGCAGACGCTCGCCCCTTGGACGGCGCTCGGCGTCGCGGAACGCGAAATAACGCCGTCGAACTCGCCGCTTTTAGGCGCCGTCGTTTCCCGCGCTCGACACGCCGCGCTCGTCGCGCCGATCTCGTTGGAACGGAACAACCAGTTCGCGATGGGCCAGACCGCGGTCAACAATTGGTCCGCGACGATCGCGACGCAAGAAGGATACGCGCCGGATCTCCTGACGCCGGGCGCGCTTAGGAAAGCTCGAGCGACGCGGCGCGCCGGCGGCTCCGCTTTTACGCTCGACGAGGGCGGTCTCAACTCTCTCCTCGTTTACACCCAGTCGGACTTGACGACGCGTTCGACGGCGGAACGCGCCGCGACGTTCGGCTCGCGAATGGCCGAGTTGGCGATCAAACTGGCGCGAATGCGGCTCGACCTTTACGAAAAAACGATTTATCGCGTTCGCTACCTCGAAGAACGCGGCGCCGTTCCGCGTTCCGCGCCCCGTTCGCCGAACCTCGGTTCCGTCGTCGAAAAAGCGAACGCCGCGCTTCTGCAAGCCGACCGATATTTAGAGCTTCGCGACGATTCCGAAGCCTATTTAGCGGCGGAAAGAGCGACCCGCGAACTCCGCGCGATCGAGCGTCAATTTTGGAGCGACGCGACCCGCAACGAACACAACCGTCCGACGACGCCCCTTCCGACGTCGTTTTACGACGCGCGGGAGTATCTCGCGCTTTACGAAGATATTCTCTCCGGCGAAATTCGCCCGTCCGGCCCGAACTTAATTCGCGGA
>JAZQAP010000360.1:0-4485 GCA_045545275.1 Thermoguttaceae bacterium
CGTACTCCGACGCAAAACTCTTTGCGGTTACGGCGGTTATGATTCTGCAAGACCGCGGCGTTCTTGACGTCGACGACCCGGTTTTCCCCATTTTCGAAGCGAAATTTCCGGAAAATTTCGATCCGAAGTGGCGCGACGTCAAAATTTCCGACGTAATGGCGCACCGCGTCGGTTTTGGGCGCGGCTTCCTCGATATCGACGCGGAAAACCCGAACGACTGGGCGTCGCAAGATTATTTGCGGCTCGTCCTCGAACGACCGTTAAAGTATAAACCCGGTGAAAAAAGCGTTTACAGCGACGCGGCGTTTTACTTGGTTTCGCGAATCGTTTCCGAAAAAACGGGCGAGCGGCTCGACGATTTCCTTATCCGCGAGGCGTTGGCGCCGATGAAATTTTCCGAATGCGCGTTCGCGAAGTGCCCGCAAGGCTTTCCGATGGGCGCGACCGGGATGTATATTTCGACCGAGGATATGGCGAAACTCGGCGTAATTTACGTTCAACGCGGCGTTTACGACGGCAAACGAATCCTTTCGGAGGCGGCGGTCGACGAAGTCTTGAAGCGCGGTTTCGAACTGCATCCGGTCGGCGATTCGGGCTTCGCGTTCGGCAAGGGGGGGATGCGCGGCCAATTTTTGTATATTAATAGGAAGACGAAGCGCGTCGTCGCCGTTCACTCCTGCGACGCAAACCTCGACGAAATATTAGGTTATCTCGCCGAAAACGACCGTTGACGGGAAAACGACCGTTCGCGTCGGGCAAAATACGCTCGAAATTTGCGCGAAACCGCTTGAAAAATCGCGCGAAACGGTTAAAATTAAAGAAACGAAAGTTGCGCGTCGGCGGGGAGCGTTTGTTTGTCGCGGCGCGTAAAGTCGGTAAAATAAGGGGATTGCGATGGCTATTCGGGTGATTTGCGGAAGTTGCGGAAGTAAAATCGACGCGAAGGACGAGTTGCGCGGCCAAACGCGGCGCTGTCCGAAGTGTCGCCAACCGATTTTGATCGAACCGGCGGCGCAACCGCAAGCGCCGAAACCGCAATCGGTTAAAGCGGAACAGTCGCAAGCGCGCCCGGCAAACGCGGCGGCGACCGCTCCGAACGCGGCGTCCGACGCGGCAAGTCCGGCGACGGAAGGCTTGAAAATGCGGCGTTTGCGTCCGGACGACCTTTACTTCGTCGTCGGGAGCGACAAGCTCGTCGCTTATTGGAAGTCGGGCGAGGGCTGGATGCTCAACGTCGGGAACGGATTTTCGCAAGTCAAGCGTTCGCCGGGGTTAATTCCCGATTTGGGCGAGTTTGTTCTCGCCGAAGGCCGCGTCGCGCAGACGGATAACGGGCGGCGTTTGAAGGCGATGCGTTTTTGGAGTTTGACCGGGCGCGGCGTTTTGCTGGCTCTTGGACGCTCCGAGACGGAAATCCTTGAAAAAGCGCAGTTTCCGACCGTTCCGAACGGTTCGCAAAAACGATTTATTCTCGATCAAATTCGCAAACTTTACTTCCGCGATTTCACCGACGACGCGCTCGAAGTCGTCGAGTTTTTGACGAGTTTCGACTCGCACTCGCAATCGGTCGGAACGTTCGACGATTGAACGATTTTCGGAAAGACGCCGCGTTTGCGGCGTCTTGTCGCGACGCGTTGGAATAACGACAAAATTTCGAACGACGGCATCGGCGGTTTCACGTCGCGGTCGAAGTTCGGTTAACCAACCAAATAACAAGATTTAAAAAGAGGCGAACTCGATGAAGATTAACGAGTTTGGACTGCGGGCGTTCGGCGTTTCGGCGTTGACGCTGAGCGCGGTTTTCTGCGGCGCGGCGTCGCTTTTTGCGGCGAATCCCGTTGCGAGCGAAGAAGATAAAGCGGCGGCGATCGCGGCGATGACCGACGGCGTCGATACGATTATTAAGAGCGGGGCGCCGGGGCCGGTCGTCGCGCTCGGCGATTCGGCGTTCCCGGTCGTCGTCGGCGAATACGAAAAAGGCGTTATGCAACCCCTTGTCGCGGCGGCGTTTGCGGAGAAGGGACGCGTTGTCGTTTTCGGACACGACGGTTATTGCAACGCCGATAAAATCGCCGAGACGGCGTCGACGCAACGTTTTGTTGCGAACGTCGTCCGTTGGGCGGCGGGCGCGGACGCCGACAAGAAAAACGCCGATATTCGCGTCGCGGTTTGGCGCAATCCGGCGACGGCGGAACTCTTGAAAAAAGAAGGTTTTAACGCCGTCTCGGTCGACAAGGTTCCGGCCTCGTTCGACGTGATGTTCGGCCCGGCCGCGAACATTCCGAAAGAGCAATTTGACAAACTACTCGACGTCGTCAAGAGCGGCGGCGGTTACGTCGGCGGTTCGCTCGGTTGGGGCTGGATTCAACTGAACCCGGGGAAAAACTTCTTGACCGATCACGCCGGGAACGCTAGCTTTACGAAACACGGCGTCGAACTCGCTTGCGCGGACGGCTCGGGCGATCCGGTCGGCGCGAACGAGTATAACGTAAAGACCGCGATTCCGCAATTTGCGTCCGGCGGCGAAGTCGTTCGTTTCGTCGATAAAATCGGCGCTTCGAAAGACGTCGCGGAAAAAGAACTTGCGGCGACCGACGCGGCGACGTTGCGTCAAATTTCGTCGACGGCTTCGTTGACGTATCGCCACCTCCCGAAGGAAAAACGCGGCGCGTTCGAACGCTTGGCGTCCGGCGGCGACGAAATCGTTCCGACCGAAAAAGCGCCGATCAAGAGCGACAATCTCTTGGCTCGTTTGACGATCGCGATTCAAACCGACCAATATATCGCCGGGCAAATGGACGGGACGACCGACGCCGACGACGTGCCGGCGCTCGCCGCCTCCCAAGATTTCCCGGGCCCGGTTCCGTCGGAAGCCGAGCGTTTGCAAGGCGTTAAAGTCGCGATTAAGACCGGCGTTCCGGACTGGAACACGACCGGGCTTTACGCCGCGCCGGGCGAAAAGATTACCGTTCGCGTCGACGAAGCGACCTTTAAAAAGCTCCCGCGTCAACTGAAAATCCGCATTGGGGCGCACCGCGATAAGAACTGGCACCTCAACAGCTGGACGCGCTATCCGGAAATCGCGCTCGAAAAAACGCTGAAATCGCCGGAAATGGAAATCGCCAACCCGTTTGGCGGCCCGGTTTACGTCGTCGTTCCGCGCGGAATTGAAGGCGCCGGTTTGGGTGAAATCGAAGTCGAAATCTCCGGCGCGGTGAAGGCGCCTTGGTTCGTCCGCGGCGAAACGTCGCTCGAAGAATGGAAGACGATTCGCGAATATCCGGCGCCTTGGGCCGAACTGCAAGGGACGAACGTTATCGTTACGCTCCCGTCGTCGGTCGTTCGCAAACTCGATAATCCGCAAGAACTTATGATGGTTTGGGACGCCGCGCTCGACTACATCGCCGAGTTTGCGTCGACGCCGATGCGCCGCGACCGTCCGGAACGCATCTGCTGCGACCGCCAAATTTCGGCCGGTTATATGCACTCCGGCTATCCGGTGATGACCTGGATGGACGTCCAAAACGACCTCGCCGACGCCAAGAAATTGAAGACGCAAGGGAACTGGGGCTTCTATCACGAGTTCGGGCACAACCACCAATCCGGGCACTGGACGTTCCAAGGGACAACCGAGGTAACCGTCAACTACTTCACGCTTTACGTTATGGAGAAATTGAACGGTATCGCGGCGGCGGATTCGCGCCCGGGCGCCATCGGGAAAGAAGCTCGCGTCAAACGGTTTAAGCGTTACGTCGAAAAAGAAGGCCGCTCGTTCGACGTTTGGAAGTCCGACCCGTTCCTCGCGCTCGGAATGACCGTCCAAATGCTCGAAGCCTTTGGTTGGGAACCGTTTATCCGCTCCGTCGACGAGTACCGCAAGGCGCCGCAAGCCGAACTGCCGAAAAACGACGACGAAAAACGCGACCAATGGATGGTTCGTATGTCGCGCAATACCGGCAAAAACCTCGGCCCGTTCTTCGAATTGTGGGGCGTTCCGACGTCGCAAGCGGCCCGCGACTCGATCGAAGACCTCCCGGTTTGGATTCCGGAAGAGTTGCAAGAGTTCGCGAAATAAAAGCGTCGAAGTCGTTTAACGGCTTCGCTTAGCGCGACGTTAAAAGCGGCGTCGTTTCCGCGTTCGAGTTTGGCGCTCGACGCGGAGGCGGCGCCGTTCGGCGTTTCTTGCGCGGCGTTCGGCGGCGGTTTCGACGTTTTTTCGGGCGCCTTGTCAAATTGGCGTCTCTTGGTAAAATAAGGAAAGCGACCGTTTCGCTCCGCGTCGTTTCGGCGGCGTCGTGGCAAGTCGCGAACGCTTAATCGTTGCGAAATTGGAGATTGGCGACTCGAAAGAGCCGAAAAAGCGAAGAAAAGAGGAAAAAACGATGCTTCTGTTTTTGACGGGAATCGTTCTATTGGTCGTCGGTTACTTGACTTACGGCCGTTTTGTCGAAAAAGTCTTAGGGCCGGACGACCGCGTTACTCCGG
>JAZQAP010000361.1:0-7713 GCA_045545275.1 Thermoguttaceae bacterium
GGAGCCGAAAACTTGATACGCTACTTCGCGTCGTCGATACTTGTTCATCATATGCGGGTAGTAGACGTCGCGTTGGTATTGCAGGTCGGCGACGGTGTTGAAGCGGTTCGTGCGCGCCGGGTGTCCCGAGACGAAAACGAGATCGCCTTCCGAAGCGCCGTTATCGCTCCATTTAAGGAAGCGTTCCGTCTTCATCGGCTCGCCGTTTTCATAAGCGCGAAAGAACGTAACGTCGAGGTTGTAGCGCGGGTACTCGAAGTTGTCCGGGTCGCCGCCGAAAAATCCGACGCTTTCTTCCGGCGCGAAAACAAGTCGCACGTCCTTGATTTCTTTGTAACAATAGAGGTGGTAAAGTCCGCCTTGGTAAAGCGTTACGACTTCGCAACGCAAGCCTTTTTCGGCGTTGGCTTTCGCTTGAATTTTCGCGATCGTTTCCTTGCGAATCGCTTCGGCTTCGGCGGGGGAGGCGTCGGCCAAGGCGGCTTCGATTTGGTCCGTTACGTCGACGATCTCTTGCAAAACGATCAGACCGGGGTTCGGACACTTGATTTCGTCTTCGAGTTTTTCCGCTCTAAAGCCGTTCGCGACATAGTCTTTTTCCGCCGTGCTAAGCGCCGCGATCGTCGAAAGCGCGACGTGATGGTTCGTCATAATCAGCCCGTTCGACGAAACGAACGAGCCGCTCCCGCCGGAACCGAAACGAACGCTCGATTTTTGCAGGTGTTCGAGGAAGTCCGGCGTCGCTTCAAATCCGTATTTTTCCTTGATTTGGCGAGTCGGCGGATTCGAAAAAAGCCACATTCCTTCGTCGGCGCGAGCGGTAAAATTCGGAAGGAACGAAGCGAGCGCCAACGCGGCGGTCGTCGTCAAACGTTTCTTCATAATTCGTTATCCTTTCTTGTATTGCGTTTTTCCAACCGCAAACGCGACGGATTAAAACGCTCGATTATTACCAATGAAACGTAATTTACACGGCGTCGCGCAATAGTTTCGCCGCGCTAAATAAGTCGCCGCTCAAACGTCGGCGACACAGCGTCAAACGCTTAGTTTTTATCGAGCAGATCGGAGCGTTTCGACGCAACCAACGTTTTTTCAACGCTTGTCGGGTCGATTTTGCGACAACACTCGACAAGTTTGTCGGCGAAATCTTGCAACTCGGCGCGCCATTGGAGCGGGTCGCCTTCGACCGGTTCCAACTCGACAAACTCTTCGAGAAGCAAAATCAAGCGCAAAAGGTGTCGGAAAACAATCCCCTCTTGTTTTTGCAAGTGTTTGGCGATAATAAACTTATTAAAGTCGCCTTTGAAGTCGAGAATCAACTCGCCCGCCGCCCAAACCGGCGTCGTTCGCAGCGCGACGCCCGGATACTCGAAGTCGAAAAGACGTCGCAACTTCGACGCAAAATTCAAAACGCGAACGCGTTCTTCGAAACGTCCTGCAAAACGTCGGCGGCGTTCCCAATCTTCGCGCTCCTCTTCCTCCGTCCGCGGAACGAGTTCTTCGACCGACGCTAACCCGCGTTGCAACAACTCTTTGTCCAAACGCGACGTCGCGAGACGTCCCGGCGGCAATTCGTCTTGATCCGGAACGCGAAGGCAGCGCGCGACCGGCGCCGGCGTTTCGAGAACGGACTCGAACGCTTGAATCCGCTCCGGCAGGTCGGCGGCCCCGAGTTGTTCAAGCAGAAACGCCCCAAAGACGGGATTTACGCCCCGAAGTTTGGTCAGCGTTTTCATCTTTTTCGTCGGGTAAGCGCGCGCCGCTTGGTACGACTCCGCCAACGCCAGCGCCTCCGCCGATTGTTCGAAGGACGCTAAACGTCGCGATTCCTCGGCTTGCGATTCTTCGACGTTTTCGTCGTTCGCGTCCGATTCCAGCTCCGGTTCGCTTTCGTTCGACGGCTCTTCTTTTTCCGACGTTTCGCTCGGCGCTAACGCTTTGCCGTCCAACGCGTTAAGCGTCGACGCGTCGGCGATTTGCGAACCGTCTCCGGAGTCGAAAAGGTCGGCGCCGCCGAAAAAGTCGAAACCGTTCGCGTCGGCGTTCGGCTCCGGTTCCGACGCTTCGAGACGCGCTTTTTCCTTCGCGAACGCCTCCGGATCGAACGAATCGTCGAGCGTCGGGTCGACCAGCGCGTTCTCGTCGAAAATCCCAAAACCAAAAGGTTTAGACTTGCGTTTCTTATCTTTATATTCGCGTTCCAACGCCTCAAGTTCGCGACGCAGTTCCCGTTCCGCTTCGAGCGCGGCGGTCGTTTGCGGAACGCCAAACGCGACCGGGTCGGGCTCCAAGCGCGCAAACCCGCCCCGCCAAAGGGTTAAGAGCATTTGGTCGAGCGATTTCTTCATCGCTTCCAAGCGTTTCGCGCCGGTTAGGCGTCGGGCGACGAGCGTTCTAATCGGCTTGACGTCGGGACTTGCGTCGATCATATGCGCCAACAACCGCCAAGGCAGCGGGCCGCGACTCGACAACTTGCCCGGCGACGCGTTGCGCAACTGCTCGAACTGTTTCTCCGACCAATATTGCTCGCGCGGGTTGCGGGTCGGCGCCTTTTTCTTCATCTTTTTCTTGGCTTCGCGCAGTTTCGGGTCTTTGACGTCGTCCGGGATTTGGTCGTATTTTTCGCGCCAACGCTCGATACGAACGTCGTCCTCGTGCGCCAACGCGAAGACGTAACCGCAGTCGTCGTATTGCGGTCGCCCGGCTCGCCCGAAAATTTGGTGCGCCGACGACGCGTCGACCAGCTTTTTGTCGCCGGGAGGCCCGTTCAAGAGCGTCGGCAAAACGACCGAGCGCGCGGGCAAGTTGATTCCGGCCGCCAACGTCTCGGTGCAAACGCAGAAAGAAAGGAGTTTACGCTGAAAAAGCGTTTCGACGAGCCGACGATATTTCGGCAAAACGCCCGCGTGGTGAACGCCGACGCCGCGTAACAACAGTTGGCGCAACTTCGGCCCGGCTCCGGCGCTTAGGTCGTAATTGTCGAGTTCCTCGGCGATCGCCTTTTGTCGGGCGGCGTCGATAACGTTGCGTCCTTTAACGACTTCGGCGACGTCCCAACACGCGTCGCGGTTGAAGCAGAAAACGAGCGCGGGCGTGAAACGTTCGTCCTCCGAACCGGCGCACATCGATTCGAGATGCTCCGGCAAGAGCTTGTCGCCGACCCATTCGTACACGAGCGGCGTTTTGCGCTCGGTCGACTGAACCAAATCGAGCTTGCGATTCGCGGTCGTGCGGAGCCAAGAAACGAACTCGTAAGCGTTGCCGACCGTCGCGGAAATCAACAGCGTTCGGATATGCGCCGGCAACAGCCCGAGCGTAAACTCCCAAACGACCCCGCGTTCCGGATCGGCGAACTGGTGAAATTCGTCCATCACGACGACCGAAACGTCGTCGAACGAGAAAACCGGCGCGTCCGGCTCCGGCGCGACGAGCGCGGCCCCGGTCGAGAGTTCGGCGCCCGGCGGAGTCGGAACGGTCGGCGCGGCGGCTTCGCGGTTCGCCGTTTCGCCCAAAGCGCCCGCGTTATCGTTTTTCTTCTCCGACGCGTCGTCTTCCCAACTCGTCGCCAACGACTTTTTCGCGTTCAGCGCCGCGGCGGTGATTTTCGGGCGCGCCTCGCCGTTTTCGTCGGCGTTTTCGTCTTTAGCGCCGAAACCGCGCCAAGTTCCCGGCGTCGAACGTTGCGCGAACTCGGCGAACACGTCGGACGCTAAAAGCCGATTAAAAAGGATTTCCGCGACGACGACGAGAATTTTCGCGTCGATATTTTCGCGACGGTTGCCGGTAACGAGCCCGACGTCGGAACGGTCGAAACCCCAACGCTCGGCGGCTTCTTGCAACTCGACGTATTTTTGTTCGGTGAGCGCGATGAGCGGCGTCGTGTAGTAAGCGCGTTTGCCGGTTTTGAGCGCTTCGAAGAGCCCGGCTTCGGCGACGGCGGTCTTCCCCATTCCGGTCGGCGCGCAAACGAGGACGCCCTGTTGCGACTCAAACCAAGTATAAATCGCTTCCTCTTGGAAAGGATAGGGGGCATAGGGAAGCTGGTCAAGGTATTGGAGCGCCAATTCGTCGCGCGAAATTTCGTTTTCCGGCGTCATCGTCGTCTTTCGTTGCGAAGCAGGGTCAAATGCGTAAAATAGGCGGCAAACTTCGTTCGTCGCAGCGACGTCGTCGAACGAAAAATTTACGGCGCCGCTTCGTTAATTATACGCGTCGACGCCATTTTGTGAAGGCCCCGCGCCGCGGTCGGAACGCGTTTCGCTCGCCGATCGCCTCCCCCGGGAACGGCGCCCCAAGGGGTTAAATTAGCGCCCGACGCGAAAGCCAACCGCGATTAAGGGCCCTCGGGTCGAAAGCGCCCCTCAAACTAAAAAGAAAAAACGACGGCCCCGAAGAGCCGTCGTTCTAACGCTAGAAAATATCCCCGACTGGATTCGAACCAGCGACCTACGGTTTAGGAAACCGTCGCTCTATCCTACTGAGCTACGGGGACGCGTTCGCGCAAAACGTTACAAACACGAACTTTACGCATTCCCAAAAACCGAACGACGCCAAACGGCAAACAACGTTCGGCGTCGACGTTTCACTTGTTCTTATTGTACGCGATCTGACGGCGACGTCAAGGGGGCCGCCGCGCCTGCGTTTAGTCGCGATAACCGTTCGGGTACTTCTTTTGCCAGTTGTACGCGTCGCGGCACATCTCTTCCAAACCGAGTTTCGCCGACCAACCGAGCGCTTCGTTCGCCAAGGTCGGGTCGGCGTAACAGGTCGCGACGTCGCCCGGGCGGCGCGCCGTCAACTCGTAAGGAATCTTCACGCCGTTCACTTTTTCAAACGTCTTGACCAAATCCAAGACGCTGTAACCGGTTCCCGTGCCGAGATTGTAAACGCTAACCCCCGGTTTCGCGTTGCGATACGCGGCGACGTGCCCGAGCGCCAAGTCGACGACGTGAATGTAGTCGCGAACGCCGGTGCCGTCCGGCGTCGGATAGTCCGAGCCGAACACGCTCAATTTTTCGCGGCGACCGACCGCCACTTGACAAACGAACGGCGCCAAGTTGTTCGGAATCCCCAACGGGTCTTCGCCGATTTCGCCGCTCGCGTGCGCGCCAACCGGGTTGAAATAACGGAGCAACGTAACGGAAATATTTTCGTTCGAACGAGCGAAGTCGCGCAAAATCTGCTCGATCATCAACTTCGTCCAACCGTAAGGGTTCGTGCAGCCGGTCGGCTCCGTTTCTTTAAGCGGGACGTTTTGCGACGTTCCGTAAACGGTCGCGGAGGAGCTGAAAACGATCTTGTTGACGCCGAACTCCTCCATCAGCTCGCAGAGAACCAAGGCGGAATCGATGTTGTTGCGGTAATATTTCAACGGTTGCGCGACCGATTCGCCGACCGCTTTGTAACCGGCGAAGTGAACGATCGCGTCGAACTTAAACTCTTCGAAGAGTTTGCGCGTCGCGGCTTTGTCGCAAACGTCGACCTCGCGGAGCGCGATTTTTTTGCCGGTCAGCTTTTCGACGCGTTCGATCGACTTCGGCGAACTGTTGCTAAAGTTGTCCGCGACGACGACTTCCGAACCGTCGTTCAAAAATTCAAGCGCGGCGTGCGAACCGATATAACCTGCGCCTCCGGTAAGAAGAACTGTCGCCATTTAGATATTCCTTTCCATAAAAGGGCCTCGTCAAACGCGCCGACGCCAAAATTTCGATAGCGGCGCGCCGTTCGCCGACCGCCTTTTGCTATTTTACGTTCGGAATCAAAATCGTCAAGGGGCGGCGAAGCCAACGTCGTTCAACTCGACAAAAAAGACGCGCCGACCGAAGTCGACGCGCCTTTTCCGGGATTATTTTAACGTCGTTCGAGCGAACGCGCTAAAATAACGCTTACCAGTTATTGTTATTGTTGTTATTATTGCCGTAACCGCCGCCGCGATTATTGTTATTACCGTAACCGCCGCCGTTATTATTGTTGCCGTAACCGCCGCCGTTATTGTTGTTGCCGTAGCCGCCGCCGTAACCGCCGCCCGAGCTGCTGCTGTTCCCGGAACTGGAGTTGTAGGTGAACATACGGAGGAGTTGGCTAAACATCGGTTGCGGAGCGACCAAAACGTAACGACGGTCGCCGCTGACGCCCGCGCTGGTCGAGAAACCGGCGCCAAGCGAGATGTAGCTGATGATCGGCATATGACCCGGATCCGGTTCGACGTAGGTAATTTGCGGCGCGTCGAGGTTTTCGTTTTCGACGGCTTTTTCCGCTTTGTAACCGCTAACGTATTTGGCCGCTTGGTCTTGCGCAACGTTCGAACCGATCGCTTCGGCGCGAGCCTTGCTATCTTGGAAAGCCGCGACGCGTTGCGAAAGTTCGCGAGCCGAACGCGCTTGGAGTTGGTTCAAGGCGGCCGCGGCGGTCAGGATTTCTTCCTTCACCTCTTCTTGACGACGACCTTGGTCGAGTTGAACGGTGAAGCCGACGTCTTGGTCGTCTTTCAGTTCGATAATCTCGACGGCGGAATGTTCGTTATCGGTTCCAACGTTCGTGCGGATTTTGACCGTAACCTTGTTTTGCGCGACCGTGCCCCAACTGCGGGAAATCAGGAAGTTGTAGTCGCCCGAGAAACCGGCCGGGCAGGTGTAAACGCGACTGCGGAGACCTTCGCGATTCGCTTCGAACGATTTCGACAGGTCGGTCGAAACTTCGGAGAGAACGCCGCCGGCCGCGGTGCGTTTTTGAGCGAACCAGCAAACGGCGCCGGTCGGCTCTTGAACGGCCAAGTCGAGTTCGGCGTCGCCCGCCCATTGAAGTTCGACGATCACGTCGCGGAGACTCGCGGCTTGAAGTTGCGCTTCAAACGCGGCGGCTTCGGTTTCGCGACCTTCGCTCTTCATTTTTTCAATCAAATCGAGCGCGATCTCTTGGCCCTCTTGTTCGACCGATTCGACGAGCTTGCCGTCCCAAACGATCGACGCGATCCCGAGGGAGACCCATTTCAGGGCTTCTTCGTCGTTCAATTCTTTCGCCAACGCCAAACCGCGAACGTAAGGTTCCGGACGAGTCGGCGCGACGCGAGCGACGTCGCGATAAATTTTAAGGGCGCGTTCTTGCGAACCGACCTTTTCAAGGTACGCGGCCAACCCCATCAGAACGATCGGGTCGCCCGAGAAGTCGGCGACGGAAAGGATCGCCGTTTCGATTTCTTCTTGCGGAGCGTTCGCGCGAATCAACGCGGCGGCCAGCGCTTCGTACATCCACGGAGACGCGTAATCGTTGCGGAGCGCGCTCTTGATCAACGCGACGGCGGAGGCCGGTTGCGATTTCGTCAACGCGACGACTTGTTCCATCGTTTCGAATTCGAACGCTTCGCGAGCTTTATCGTAGTCGGCGGAACCGGCTTTCGGGGCTTTCGTCGCGAAGTAGGCGTCCCATTTCGCGTTCAGGTCGACCGGAGCTTGCGCGAGGGTTCCGCGGGCTTCCGCTTTTTTCGCGGTTTTCGCGGTTTTCGCGGTTTTCGCGGGAACGGCGAAGAGACCGGCTTCCGGAGCTTCTTGCGCGTCGCCTTCGAGGAAGTCGCGCAGAATGGCGTCGTTCGGGCCTTCGGCGTTTTCGCCTTCGTCGGCTTTCGGAGCGCCGACGGTCGGGACGTTCATCATACCGCCCATCATACCGCCCATACCGCCCATCATGCCGCCGCCCATGCCGCCCATCATGCCGCCC
>JAZQAP010000362.1:0-31777 GCA_045545275.1 Thermoguttaceae bacterium
TCCTCCTGCACGTCAGCCGCGGCGTCCGTTGGGACAGCGACCACGTCGTCGTTTGGAACGACGAAATGAAGGCGATCGCGGAAGAACTCGTCCGTTGCGATCTCTTGAGCAAGACTTACGTCGCGCTCGACTACTTCGACGCGACGATCAACCGCGTCGCCGCTTGGACGATCGGGACGCGTTCGGCGTTGAAAGCGTTGTTGGCGGCGTTCCTCGACCCGATTTCGACGTTGAAAAAAGCGGAGCTGGACGGGAATTACACGAAGCGTCTCGCGTTGATGGAAGAAGCGCGAACCCTTCCGTTCTCCGCCGTTTGGGATTACTACTGCGAAAAGAACGGCGTTCCGGTCGGCGAAAAATGGCTCGCCGAAGTCGAGGCTTACGAAGCCGCCGTTCAAAGCAAGCGCGTTTGAGCGTCCGCGTTGGATTGAATCGAAACGCGTTTGAATAAAACGCTTTGCGAACGACGTCGAGTTTTTCTCGGCGTCGTTTTTTTTATTGGCGAATCGCTGGGAAAGCGTTATTTCGCCGCCGCGACGACCGCGTCGACGAGTTTCGCTAACGTCGACTCTTCCGCGACCGCCGCCGGTTCGACGCCGACGGAGCGGAGCGCGTCCGCCGTCAACGGACTAAGCGCGACCCAGCGCGTTTGCGTTATCGCGGCGCCGAAGAGGCGCGCCAACGCTTTCGCCGTCGCGGAGCTGGCGACCGTCCCAAAATCGATTCGGTTCGAGCGGAGCGCGTCGAGAATCGCGGCGTCCGGCGTTTCGACGTCGACGGAGCGGTACGCGGCGACTTCGCGAACGGTCGCGCCGAGTTTCGCCGCTTCTTTCGACAGAACGTCGCGACCTCGGCTCGCGCGAACGGAGAGAAGGCGCTTTCCGGCGAGCGACGTTTCCGCGTCGCGGAGCGCGGCGACGAGCCCTTCCGCGTTGTATTCTTTCGTCGGGACTAGGTCGACCGAAACGCCGAAATCGTCGAGCGCGGCGGCTGTGCCGGGCCCGACGGCGGCGACCGAAACTTGCGCGTCGGCGAAAAAGCGAGCGCGACGTTCGGCGGCGATTCGTTCGAGGAAAAAGCGGACGCCGTTCGCGCTGGAAAAGAGAACCCAATCGAAGTCGCGTCGTTCGACGTGTTGAAGCGCGTCGTCGACGTCGTCCCAAGTTTCCGGCGGCAAAATCGCGATCGACGGTTGAACGAGAACGTCGGCGCCGCGTTCTTCGAGGAGCGAACGCAGTTCGGCGGCTTGTTCGCGCGGACGGGTAACAAGGACGGTTTTTCCGGAAAGTTCGAGCGTCATTGCGGGCCTTCGCTAAAAATTTGCGGCGAAACGGAAACGAAGAACGTTCTTATTGTACGCGTCGGGAGAGTTTCGGCAAGGGCGGAGCGACGTTGGAGCGCGGAGAAAAAGGGAAAAAGGCGGGCGGCGACGAAAAATATCGGCGAATTTCTTTTGGTCGAGTAAAAACGGGCGCGCAATTTGGAACGGAATCGCCGACGCGTCGGTTTTGCGAACGATATTAAAGGACGAAGCGCGGCGTCGGTCGCGCGTTTTTTCCTTAATAACGAACGGGAGGCGGCAATGATTCGTTCCTTTATCGTCGCGTCGGGCGTCGCCGCGATCGCGTTTGGCGTTCAATGTTTCTTTTTTCAAGCGCTTGTCGTCGAGACCGACGCGCGGAAAACGGTCGCTATCGCCGATTTTTTGCCTTATTCGATGATTTGCACCGGCTTGGTCGTTTATTTGTACGGAGCGCAATTGCAAAAATAACGCGGAGATTTAGGCGAAACGCGTTTTAAGGGAGAACTGCTCTTGACGCGCGGCGTTTTTTTTGGCAAACTAGACTCGTTTTCCGGATTTTGACGTTTGCAACGTCGTCGGAACGGCGCTCGACGGCGCCGTCAAGGAAAAAACGAACGAACCGTTCGAACGGTCGACCGGACGAAGGGCGGCGCGGCGGTTCTTGGGGAAAAGGAGTTTTTAATAATGTCGAAACGAACGATTTTACTGGGCGCCGCGCTCGGTTTCTGTTTTGCGCTGTCCGGTTGCGGAGGTTCTTCGACCGACGACGCCGCGCCGAATTCGAACGTTCCGGCGGCCGTCGAATCGAACGCTTCGGACGCCGAGGAAGAATCGGCGCCGTTGAACGTCGAGGACGCGGAGAGTCCCGAGGGCGTCGTCGACGCGTTTTTCCGTTCCTTTTTTAAAGGAGACGACGACGGCGCGTTCGCGTTGCTGACTTCGAAAGCGCAAGAGGCGACCCGCGAACAATTTTCGGCGCAAGCCAGCGACACGATCAAATGGAAGGCGACGAAAAAAGCCGCGCTCGACGACGGACGCGTCCGCGTTTACGTCGAGGTCGAAGATTACACCGAGACCGGCGAAATTCAAGTCGAAGAATTGACTTTTATTCTTTCGAACGCGGACGGAGCTTGGCGCGTCGCCGGGTTTAACGTCGGCGATCTCGCGATCGATTTTGAAGACCGACGGATGGACGCGGTCGCGCAGGACGACGAGTTTTCGACGGACGACGAGCCGGTCAAGGTCGGTCAAGCGAACGATTCCGTCGTTCGATAAAACGCGGAGAAGTCGCCGGAAAGGCGACGACGCGAACGAATTGCGAAATTCGGCGCGTGGAAAGCGAACGACGACGGAAAAAGGAATGTCGACGTTTAGTCGATAAAAAACGCCGGAGAGAGAAACTCTTCGGCGTTTTTTTACGGGGCGACGGCGTTCGTCGCGAGTCGGAAGCCGACGAGCGCGGCGTTCGCGTAACGCGTCGACTACTAAAACGCGGTTGCGCTTCGGAACCTCGATTTAGAAAAAACGACGCGAAAACAAAGACGTTCCGCTAAAATAAACGAAACGCGTTTTCGAGAAACGCGACGGAACGTCGGGAAATTAAGTCGCCGGAACGAAGCGCGCCGCGAAGGACGCGCTTTCGTCGGGAGATTGAAATCGGATTAACTCCGACGTTCGATCAGTCCCACCACCATTGGTCGGCCGGAATCGACGAGGCGACCGCGTCGCGCTTGGCTTCGACTTCGCCGTTGTCGTCGTATTTCAAGTTTTCTTCGTCGAGCGCGGTCGCCGGACGAACGACGACGCCGCCGCCGGTCGGGTACGAAACGAGGGTCGCGCTGCGACGAACGGCGTTGGTCGCGGTTTGCGCGAATTGGATTTCGTTCAAGCGTTCGGTTTTGAATTGCGCTTCGTCGCCGAGGAACGCCATGTCCCAACCGGTTTTCGCATACGCGCCTTCTTTTTGGAGGTACGCCGCGACGATCGACATGTCGATCATATTGCGAAGGTTCGCGTAAACCGGAACGGCGTCGGCGATTTTTTCGAATTTCGCGGTAAAGCTCTTCGCGTAGGCTTTCGTCGCCGGGTTGCCGCGACCTTTGTTCGCGCTGCGGTTTCCGTTTTCGTCGACCAATTCGTTTTCGCCGACGAGGTTGACGCCGTTGCCGACGAGTTGCATCGCGGTTCCGTCTTCGGTCATGACGACGCAATCGTAATCCGGTTGGAAGTACCAGCGAACGAGAGCGTTGCTAGCGCGACCGCGCGGGTTCGAGCGTTCGGCGTAGGTCGTCAGTTTGACCGGCGCTTCTTCGAGGCCGATCCCGATCAGCTTCATGCGGTAGTCGGCGGCGACGAGGGTCGCGGCGAAGTTCGTTTTCGGCGAAACGCCCCAAACTTGGACGTTTTGGAGGCCGAGCGCGTCCGCCATGCCGAGCGCGTAATCGACGATTTGCCCGTCGTCCGAGAGGTTCGGATGCGGCGTCGATTTCAGGTACGCTTGCATATTGCGGAGGCCTTCGGCGGTCGGGTCGATCGAGCAACCGACGAGTTTGTTCCCTTTGCCGTCGGCCGGGAACGCGCGGAGAGCGACGACGAGGTCTTCGAGTTTCAGCGTCGGGCGACCGCTCTTGGCGCCGACGGTCGCGCCTTCGGCTCCGATCGTCCAACCTTCGGCCGGGCCCGCGACGACGATTTCGCCCGTTTCCGGATAAACGTAAACGTTTTCAATACGGGTCAAACCGGCGAGGTTCGCCATATCCGCGGTAACGACGCCGCCGTTTTCTTGGATCGCCGCTTCAAGACGGGTCAGCGAGACTTTGCGCGACTTGCTGGCCGCTTTCATTTCGCTCGGGACGCCGTAAAGCGCGGCGGAGCGCATCGCGGCGAGCGTTCCGTCGTCGAGAATAACGCGTTCGAGAACGCCGTCCGGACGGACGACGACGCCGGAGCCGTCGGAGCTGCCGCCGCCGTTGTCATCGTCGTCGTCATTGTTGTCGTTGTCGTTGTCGTTATTATTGTTGTCGTTATCGTTGTCGTCATCGTCGTCGGCGAAGGCGACCGGCGCGTCGACGAAGTAAGGAGTCGACGCGGGAACGGCGACGAAAACCGCCAACGCCAAAAGGGCGCTCCATCGAAGGAAGGAACTGATCCGACTCATAAAAATCTCCTAAAAATTCGATTAGGTTGGACGGTGAAAATCCGAACGGCGACCGTCGGGCGCTTGCGCGTTGCAAGCGGAACCGCGCGGCGCGGCGTCGGGGCGGAGCGTCGCTTTCGTCGGTTTCCGAGCGAAACGACCCTTGGCGACGCAAAATTCGCCGCTATTTTCTCAATGATAATTTCGACGCCTCCTTTAAGCAAGCGATAACTTCGTAAAATCGCCTATTTTCTCAAAAATTTTTTCATTCGGCGGCTTGGCGCGCCGGTTTTAACGGTCGTCGCGGTTGTTGAAACTGGCGAAGAAGGGTAAGTTTTTAGGAATCTTTCTCGGCGATCGCCGAGAAGCCGTTCCGAGAGGAACGCCGAGCCGATAAAGTTGAACGCAGCGGTAGAGAATTTGGGAATTGCCTAAATTAACTATTTTTTTTATTCGAAAAAAGAGGGGCGAAAGAATGAAAAAAAGAGCGTTTAATCTTAGAAGTTTGTAACTTCGGTTGAAGTTCTTGGGACGACGCGTCGAAAAAAATGATATGCGATTTTTGCGCGTCGTCCGCCGAGGGCGGCTTGACGTTTTAGGTTGAGAGCGTCGTCGCGCAAAGATATTAATATAATATTGTCAAAAAACGATGGAATCGTTCTCATGAAGAAGAGACTGCTGGAGTTTCCCCTCGCGTGTTGCGCCGCGTTCGGCGTTTGTATGTCGGGCGCCGAGAGCGGCGCGTCGACCGCGTTCGCCGCGGAAACGCCTTACTTGACGCGCGTTGGCGCCGCGCCCTCGACTCCCGATTTTTTCGCGTTGGGGTTGGACGCGAACTTTTCGTCGTCGGTCGCCGACGTCGAGATTGCGCCGACGCAATACGGCGGGCGTCCGTTGCAACAAGCGGCGAGAAGAACGTTGGGGATAACGCGCGGGGTGAAATCGCCCGAGCAGATCGAACGCGATTTACGCGGTTCGGGGCGTTCCGCTCGCGCGCCCGAACGGAGCGCGACGCAAAAAGCTCCGTCGGCGATTCCGGCGGTCGACGCGATTCCGGCTCCGGCGAAAACGGAGACGACGGTCGCGCAAGAAGCGGTCGAAACGAGCGTTCCGTCGAAAGAAGCGCAAGAGAAAGCGGCGCAAGAGGCGGCGAAACGAGCGCAAGAGGCCGCGTCCGAGCAAGCGGAAGAGCGTTCCGCGGAGGAAAAAACGCGCGCGCTGACCGGCGAACAAGCGGACGCGCCGGACGCTCGCGTCGATTTGCCGAAAGTCGACGCGGATACGCACGCGCCGACGGCGATTTCCGAAACGCCGGCTCCGGAAACGGAAACGACCGCGTCGACCGGGGCGACCCTCGGGTATGAAAACGCCGCGCGAGCGACGCAAGAAATGACGAACGACCTGCTCTCGACGTTAACCGCGCGCGGCGGGACGGCGCTTTACGACCGTTGGCGCGCTTACGACGCCGGAGTGCGTCGCCAAACGTCGGCGCTCGAGTCGGGGAGCGAGTTGAACGGGCGTTGCCGCTTGCGTTGGTACGAAAAACTTTACGCCGATCCGTTGCGTTCGGCGGGCGAAGTCGAGTTTTTCTCGCGCGCTTGGGGCGGGTTCTTCTCCGGTTCGACGTCGGACGTCGTCTCCGGCGTTCGTTTGGCGCGCGTCAAAATGGACGTCGCGTCGCGCGACGATCGAGCGACGAAACCGGCTCCGACGACCCCGCAAGAAGCGATCGAAGCGCTGAAAACGGCGCTTGTCGAAACGGCGGCTCTGCACGCTCGCGCGCTCGCGCCGATGAGCAAGGACGACGTCGCGGCGGTTTCGCGGGAGGCGCACTCGATTTTCTGCGCACAAGCGCAAAGCGGACACACCGTTCCGAGTCGCGGTCGGGCGAAGTATTTGATCGACGCGATGCAAAAGATGAATAAAAGCGCGCTTTACGACGCCGCGGAAACCGTCCTCGCCGCGCTCGACGAACAAACGCTCGCGTTGTTGGCGCAGGTCGACGTAAATTCGCTCGAAAAGGTGAGCGTCGACGGGCAAGACGTCGGGCGCGTCGCGACCGAAGCCGGCGATATCCTTTTCGGCGGCAAAGGCGCGAACGTTTGGAATCTCGATCAATATGCGACCGTCTGTTGCGTCGTCGACCTCGGCGGGCAAGACGAGTACCGCGAAGGCGTTTGCAACGTGAATCGACCGGTGTTGGTCGTTCTCGACCTCGGCGCGGACGACGACAATTACGTCGGGCAAAGTCCCGGGATTCAAGGCGGCGCGATTCTCGGCGTTACGGCTTGGTACGACGGCGGCGGGAACGACCGTTACCTTGCGAAAGACGTCGCGCAGGGGAGCGTTATCGGCGGCGTCGGCATTCTTATTAACGAAAGCGGCGACGACCGTTACCTCGCTTTCCTTCGGGCGCAGGGGCAAGCTCTTTGCGGTCTTGGGTTGCACGTCGATCGCGGCGGAAACGACGATTACCGCGCCGCGTTGTGGGCGCAAGGGATGGGACATCCCGGCGGTTTCGGCGCGATTCTCGACAAAGACGGGAACGATCATTATTACGTCGGCGGCTACTATTACGACTCGTATCCTGAACATCCGGGACACGACGGTTGGGGCCAAGGCGTCGGCGCGGGAATTCGCCGCGTCGCGTGCGGCGGAATCGGGCTTTGCCTCGACTGCGGCGGAGACGACGCTTACGAATTCGACTACTTCGCGCACGGCGGCGGGTACTGGATGGGCGTCGGCGTCGCTCGCGACTTCGCCGGGAACGATATCCGCTACGCCGCCACGTCGACCCGATACGACGGTTCGCAACGCGTCCAAGGACGTTGGCAGCGCTTCGGGTGCGGGTTTGGATGCCATTACGCCGTCGGATATTTGTTCGACGACTTCGGCGACGACTCGTACAACGGCACGATTATGGGACTCGGGATGGGTTGGGACCTCGGCGCCGGTTTCCTCGTCGATTTCCTCGGCGACGACGCGTTCGAAGCGACCGGCGGTTTGACGCAAGGCGCGGGCGGCGAAGGGAGTATCGGCGTTTTGATGAATTATCGCGGTTCCGATCTTTATCGCGGCAACAATCAAGGGTACGCGACGTCGCATTTGACGTATCATTCGCCGAGCGATTGCGGCGCGAACTATAGCTTTGTCGTCGACCACGGCGGTTACGATCAATACGGGAGTCGCGTCGCGAACAACGCCGTCTCGACGCGCGGCATGACGACCGGTTTTATTATCGACCGTCCTGCGCCGAACGAACCGCAACCGCAGGCGAACGCGCAGGGGCAACCGCAAGCGCAAGCGGGCGCGCGTCCGTCGACGGCGCAAGGTTTCCAAAGCGCGCCGGGGACGATTCGCACGATGGCGGCGCCTCCGCCGACGGTCGAACCGGTCTATAATTTCGACAACGCCGGCGGAATCCAAGGCGGAATGGGGCGCGGTTGGCGTCTCTTCGGCGGCGGGATGTGAGTCGACCGGTTGTCGAACGACGGCGACGGCGTTATAAAAACGTTCGTCGCCGCGTTTGTTTTTAAAGGGGCAAAGCGTCGCGAACGGAATCGGGAACGGCGGCGTCCGAGGGAACGCGTATGCGGTGTTGGTTCGTTAAGTTTTTGCTCGCGAACGCTTTGGCCTGTTTGGTTTTTAGCGTCGTCGGTTATTTCTATTATTTTGGCGGTTTAGGGATCGAGCCGCCGATCGCCGACGAGGTTTGGAAACGCGCGACGCCGAACGGTCGCGTTTCGCGTTGCGTCGAGGGGGCCGTTTCCGTTCGTCTCGACGCCAACGGATACAACAACGAATATTATCGCGACGCGAAGCGCGAATTGACCGACGTCGACGCGCTGGTTATGGGGTCGTCGCACGTCGAGGGGTTTAATTTAAACAAACCTTTCGTTTATTTGCTGAACGAGCGCTTCGCGGATTCGGAGGAAACGAAGAGTTTTTACCAATGCGGCGCCAGTTCGCATACGTTGGTCGCTTCGCTGGCGCGCTATGAAGACGCGTTGAAGTTGTTTCGGCCTAAGCGTTACGTCCTTGTCGAAACGTGTTTTGCGCCGGATTTGAACGAGATTCGGCAGGCGTTGAACGACGAGGTGAAGAACCGTCCGGCGCCCGCCGCGTTGCGACCTTGGTTTAGCCGCGTTTGGGGGCTGACTTGGGGCTTGGGACGCTTGAACCAATATTTCGCGTTTCGAGCGACGCGCGACGGCGAAGCGAACGCGGCGCCGACGAGCGAGAGTTGCAAGGCGCTGGAAGCCGGTTGGACGGAGTTGGCGCGGCGGGTCGTCGAAATTTCGCGACGTTACGGCGTGCGGCCGATCTTCTTTTTTCATCTGAACGCGAATCTCGGCCCGAACGGCGAGTATTCGCCGCGTCCGGAAGTCGAGAATTTGCCGGCGTTTCGAGCGATCTGCGAACGCGAGGGAATCGTTTTTGTCGACGCGACGGAGCGTTTCCGGCGAGAGTACGAGGAACGCGACGTTTGGCATTACGGCTTTGGCAACGCGGGAATTATTTCCGGGCACCTGAACCGCGACGGACACCGCGCCGTCGCGGACGTTTTGGAGGAGACGATTCGGCGTTTGGACGCGAAAAACGACGCGAAAACGACGGAGCGAAGCGATGATATTTAACAGTTTAGCGTTCGCGGCGTTTATTTTGGTCGTCGTCGGCGTTTTGTCGATTTTCAACGCGAAACCGTTCCTTAAACCGGAGCGAGCGGCGACGACGGCGCGTTTGCGACACGTCGTCCTTTTAATCGCGAGTTACGTTTTCTGCGGTTGGTTCGACTGGCGTTTCTGTCTGGCGTTGGCGGCGACGACGGCGGTCGTTTACTTTTGCGCGCTCGGCGTCGCTTGCGGAAAGCGTTCGAAATTATGGTTGCGACTCGGCGTCGTTTTGCCGTTGTTGGCGCTTGCGGTTTTTAAGTACTTCAATTTCTTTGTTTCGTCGGTCGCGTCGGCGCTTTCGCTCGACGTCGGGGCGTTGGGAACGCTGAAAATCATCCTGCCGATCGGGATTTCGTTTTACGTTTTCCAAGCGATTAGTTACGTCGTCGACGTGAATCGCGGCAAAGTGGAGGCGAGTTCCGACTTTGTGAAGGTCGCGCTTTACTTGGCGTTTTTCCCGCGTTTGGTTTCGGGGCCGATCGTCAAGGCGGCGTATTTCTTCCCGCAGTTGGAGGAGAAGCGCGATGTCGGGTTGAAAAATTTGGAGATCGGCGTTCAAATTTTTATGTTCGGTCTTTTCAAAAAGATCGTCGTCGCCGACCGTTTGGGCGCGTTTGTCGACACGGTGTACGCGACGCCGAACGCGTTTCACGGCGCGGTCGTAACGTTGGCGGTCGTTTCTTACGCGCTTCAGCTTTACTTCGACTTTTCCGGCTATTCCGATATGGCGGTCGGCGTCGCGAAGGGGCTCGGTTACGACTTGCCGCGCAACTTCAATTTGCCGTATATCTCGCGTAATCCTTCGGAGTTGTGGAAGCGTTGGCACATCAGTTTGTCGTCTTGGCTGACGGAGTATCTTTATATTCCGCTCGGCGGCAACCGCAAAGGCAAACTCCGCGCGCACGCGAACTTAATGACGACGATGACGCTCGGCGGACTTTGGCACGGCGCGAGTTGGGCGTTCGTCGCTTGGGGCGTGATGCACGGCGCGGCGCTTTGCGTTCACAAAGTTTTTAAGGAAGCGGTCGGCAAGCGCGAACCGGCGGCGAATCCGAGCGCGGTTTCGAAGGCGTTCGGCGTCGTCGCGACGTTGGCGGCGATTCTCGGAACGTTCGTTTGGACGGCGATCTGTTGGATTCCGTTCCGGGCGCCGACGTTTGGCGACGCTTGGGACATTTTTACGCGAATGTTCGTTTGGGACGACGGCATTTATCGGTTTTACGTTTGGACGCCGATTTTCGCGACGATTCTTCTCGGCGCGAGCGTCGTCGCTTACGTCGTTTACCGCAAGCGTTGCGCGGCGGCGTCGCCCGAGGAGCTTGAAAAGTTGCGCAAAACCGGCGTCGACGGGTTTTATCCGTTGTTGGATTTGACGAAACTTTCGCACTTGACGCTCTTTACGACGTTTGTTTACTTGCTGTTCGGGTTCGCGTATTTTGGCGACACGGCGTTCGTTTACGCGCAGTTTTAAGCGAACGGTCTTAAGCGAAAGGGCGAGCGTCTGAACGGCGTTCGTCCTTTTTTCGCGGGACGTTCGGGGAGTCGAGGGAGGCGAAGGGGCGAAATGGAAGCGCGCGGGGAAACGACGGCGACCGGCTTTTGGAAGCGGGAAGTCGTCGAAGGTTGCGTCGACGTCGCGGACTTGGTTTCGCCGTCGAAGTTGGCGGATTTTGTCGTTAATCCTTACGTCGGCTGTCCGCACGCTTGCCGATACTGCTACGCTCGCTTCACGACGCGCTTTCGTCCGGAGCGATCGGAGCTTTGGGGCGATTTTGTCGACGTCAAACGCTGTTCGAAACCGCTCGGCGCGAAGCGGCTGACCGGCAAAACCGTCTTTATGTCGTCGGTTACCGACGCTTACAACCCGGCGGAGCGGAAATACGGCGCGACGCGGCGGATTCTCGAAGAGTTGGCGCCGATCGACTGTTTTCTCTCGATCACGACGAAATCGAACCTAGTTTTGCGCGACCTCGACCTCCTGAAAGCGCGAGCCGAGCGCGGTTTAGCGAGCGTTTCCATTTCGCTCAACACGTTGGACGACGCGTTCCGCTCCGAAATGGACGCCGCGTCGAGCGTTGCGGAACGGCTCGAAACGTTGCGCGTTTTGTCGGAGGCGGGCGTCCCGACGGTTCTTTTTATGTCGCCGATATTCCCGTTCGTTACCGATTTCCGAGCGTTGGTCGAGGCGGCGCGACCGTTCGTCGGCGAAGTTTGGTTCGAAAATTTGAAGTTGCGTCGCGGTTACAAAGAGGATATTTTGGCGTATATCCGCGCTCGTTTTCCGAAATTTTACGCCGAGTATCTGAAAATTTACCGGCGCGGCGACGTCGGCTATTGGTCGACGTTGAAGGAGGAGATCGCCGACTATTGCGAGCGAACCGGCGTTCCGAATCGGATTTTCTTTCATTATTAATAAGGGCGCGGAGAAAGCGGCGCGACGTTTTTTTAGAAAAGTCGCGTTTTGAGGGGTTGGGGCCCCTTAAAACGAACGGAAAAACGGGTAAAATTAAGGGTTGGTTCGCGCGTTGGTCGAAGGCGGCTCTTTCGCCGTCGGAACGAGCGTTTTTTCGAGTTTTAGCGAAAAACGCAAGCGTTGGAAACGCGCCGCGAACGATTCAAATTACCCAGATTACCCGTTCGGCGGTCGAGTAACCGCGACCGAGGCGGGGCGACGCCGAGAAGGAGAACGTCCGATGTCGATGAAATGGTCGAAAACGCTGATTCCGACGATGAAGGAAACGCCGAACGGAGCGGAGATTCCGAGTCATATTTTGATGCTCCGCGCCGGGATGATTTCGCAAGTGATGGCGGGCGCCTACGCGTTCCTGCCGCTCGGGTGGCGCGCGCTCCACAAAGCGACGAACATCGTTCGCGAAGAAATGAACCGAACCGGCGCTTCCGAGCTGTTTATGTCGGCGCTCTGCCCGCAATCGCTTTACGAACAAACGAACCGCGTCGAAGCGTTCGGCAACGTCCTCATTAAAACGACGCTGACCCGCGGCGGCGCGAAAACGCCGGTCGTCTTCTGCCCGACGCACGAAGAGGAAATCACGAGCATCGTTTCGCAATACGTCTCGAGCTATCGTCAGCTCCCGATGACTTTGTACCAAATCCAAACGAAGTTCCGCAACGAAGAGCGACCGAAGTTCGGCCTCCTGCGCACGAGCGAATTCTTGATGAAGGACGCGTACAGCTTCCATACGAATATCGAGTCGCTGAACGAAACGTACCAAGATATGTACGACGCTTACTGCCGCGTTTTCGAACGTTGCGGCCTCCCGTATTTGCCGGTCGAAGCGGAGTCCGGCCCGATCGGCGGCGACGCGTCGCACGAGTTCATGATTCCGTCCCCGAACGGCGAAGACGACGTCGTTTACTGCCCGACCTGCCGTTACGCGGCGAACGTCGAAAAGGCGGAAATCGGCGAAACGGTTTACGTCCGTCCGGAAGACGCGGTTTTGAAGGAAGTCGCCGAGTTGGACACCCCGGGCGCGCACACGATCGAGCAAGTTTGCGCGTTCTTGAAGGCGAAACCGAAGCGCGTCGTTAAAACGTTGATTTACAACGTCGACGGCGCGGCGGTCGCGGTTTTGGTTCGCGGCGATTGCGACGTCAACGAAAACAAACTCCGCCGCGTTCTCGGCGCCGAAAAGGTCGAGTTGGCCGACGACGCGACGATCGAGCGCGTTACCGGCGCTCCGGTCGGTTTCGCGGGCCCGGTCGGCTTGAAAGAAAAGATCAAGATCGTCGCCGACCCGACGATTAAAGAGTTGGTCAACGTCATTGTCGGCGCGAACAAAGCCGAAAAGCACTTGGTTAACGTCAACCTCGACCGCGACTTTGCGGTCGACGTTTACGGCGACGTCCGCAACGCGCTCCCGGGCGACGCTTGCCCGCGTTGCGGCGCTCCGATGACGATGCAAAACGCGATCGAAGTCGGCCACGTCTTTAAACTTGGCACGAAATACACGGAAGCGCTGAACGCGAAATTCCTCGACGACTCGTTGGCGCAACAAACGATCATTATGGGCTGCTACGGGATCGGCGTTAGCCGCGTCGTCGCCGGTTTGGTCGAAACGAGTTGGGACGACGCCGGGATCGTTTGGCCGGTCGCGCTCGCGCCTTACGAAGTCTGCGTTTGCCCGATCAAAGCGACGGACGAAGCGAGCATGGCCGCCGCGGAAAAGATCGCCGCGGAACTCGAAGCGCAAGGCGTCGACGTGATCGTCGACGACCGCGACCAACGCCCGGGCGTCAAATTCAAGGACGCCGACCTGATCGGTTTCCCGGTGCGCGTTACGATCGGCAAGAGCCTGCAAGACGGTCAAGTCGAAGTCAAATGGCGTTGGGAAAAGGACGCGACGTTGGTTTCGGTCGAGGAAGTCGCCGCGAAACTCGCCGCCGACTTGGCCGAAGAACGCAAAACCGGCGCCCGCTTCGCCGAAGCGAAAAAAGCTCGCGCGTGATTTTTCGGTATTGAAAAGAACGCCTCCCGCGTGTAAAATAATCGAGACGAAAGTTTCCGTTTTTAGCGAGAAAGATGCGATGAAAAAGAAAATTTCGACGGTCGAATTATTTACCGGCGCTGGAGGGCTTGCCTTAGGAATGGAACAAGCCGGTTGCGAACACGTTGCGATGGTGGAATTTAATAAATTCGCCTGCGACACGCTTCGCGCCAATATCGCGAGCGGACGTTTTTTCGACGGCGCGCCTCGTTTGTTCGAAGGCGACGTTCGGAAGTTCGACTATCGAACGCTTGAACGAGAAATTACCGGCGTCGTCGGCGGCCCGCCCTGCCAACCGTTTTCGCTAGGCGGATTGGGGCGCGGTCGCGAAGACGCTCGCGATATGTTTCCGGAGGCGGCGAGAGCGGTCGCGGAAATCAAACCGAAGTTTTTTATTTTCGAGAACGTTAAAGGTTTGTTGCGCGAGAGTTTCGCCACTTATTTTAATTACGTCGTGTTGCAATTAACCTATCCCTTTTTACGTCCGAAAGTCGACGAAGAGTGGGAAGCGCATTTAGGGCGTTTGGAGAAATTGCACACGAGCGCCGCCGCTATCGACGAAACGACGACGTATCGCGTTGTTTGGCGACTTGTCGACGCGGCGGATTACGGCGTTCCGCAACACCGCGACCGGGTTTTTATCGTGGGTGTTCGTTCCGATTTAGGCGTCGAATGGCGTTTTCCTCAAGCGACGCATTCGTTCGATAAATTACTTTGGGAACAATGGGTTACGGGCGAGTATTGGGACGAGCATAAAGTTGCGAGAAAAGACCGACCGACGTTAACGCTTAAAAACAAAGCGCGAGTTGAGAAGTTGCGTTCTCGTTTTGGCTTGCTTGCGCCGGGCGGCGAACGTTATTTAACGGTTCGCGACGCGTTGCGAGAGTTGCCCGACCCGCGAAAAAGCGATAAAATCCTTCCGCCGAATCACGAGTTTCGCGACGGAGCGCGACCTTATCCGGGACATACCGGAAGCGTTTACGACGAGCCGTCGAAAGCGTTGAAAGCGGGGGCGCACGGGGTGCCGGGCGGAGAAAATATGATAGCGTTTCCCAACGGCGAATACCGCTATTATACCGCTCGCGAAGCGGCGAGGATTCAAACGTTTCCCGATTCCTATTTGTTTAACGGACCTTGGTCCGAGGCGATGCGGCAAATTGGAAACGCCGTTCCTGCGCGTTTGGCGGAAACGATGGGCAAGAGCGTGGTAGCGCAAATTGTGTGAAGCGATGGCGAGTCGAGAATACGAATTTTTAACGCCTTATAATCCGTTGGATAAACAACGGTTGGGCGAAAGCGTTGTCGCGGCGCTAATGGAGCGGCCGACGGCGCCGTTAGGCGAGATCGACGTTTTCGGCGGCGCCGGAGTTTACGCGATTTATTATAACGGCGATTTCCCGTTATATTCGGAATATAAAACGTTAAATCGTTCGGAGTCGAAGCGGTTTCCGATTTACGTCGGCAAAGCCGTTTCGCCCGGCGCGCGCAAAGGAAAATTCGGATTAAACGACAATCCGGGCGCCGCGTTGTTTATGCGTTTGAAAGAACACGCTCAGTCGATTAGATTGGCGCAAAATCTAGAAATTAACGATTTTACCTGTCGTTTTTTAGCGGTCGACGAAATTTGGATTCCTTTGGCCGAGTCGCTTTTAATTTCGACCTACGCGCCCTTGTGGAACGTTATTGTCGACGGCTTCGGCAATCACGATCCGGGAGGCGGGCGTTATAAGCAACAGAAATCGCAATGGGACGCGCTACATCCCGGAAGAGAGTGGGCGGAGAAATTGCAGGAAAACGCAACGCCAAAAGAGGAACTGATTCGTCGCGTTCAAACGTATTTTTCTACGAAGCGACAAATTGAAAATATATAAATTTTATCGAGACGTTAAAACTGTCGCAAGGTTTAACGTTGGAAGCGACGGCGACTATTGTCGGCGCGATTTAACTGGAAACGAAAATAACGATGTTCACGACAAACGAAATTCGCGAAAAGTACTTAACGTTCTTTGAATCCAAAGGTTGCGTCCGCCGTCCGAGCGACGTTCTCGTTCCGCGTTGGGACCCGTCGGTTCTCTTCACGCCGGCCGGGATGAACCAATTCAAAGACCACTTCCTCGGGCGTTGCAAGCTCGACTACACCCGCGCCACGACCTGCCAAAAGTGCCTCCGCACCGGCGACATCGACAACGTCGGCCGCACCGCGTTCCACCACACGTTCTTCGAAATGCTCGGGAACTTCAGCTTCGGCGACTACTTCAAGCGCGAAGCGATCCACTGGGCTTGGGAGTTCCTGACCGACAAGAAATGGCTCGGAATCGACCCGGCGATGCTTTCCGCCACGGTTTACAAAGACGACCATGAAGCCGCGAAAATTTGGCTCGAAGAAATCAAACTTCCGGCGGAAAAACTGCAATATCTCGACGAAGACGAAAACTTCTGGCCGGCGTCCGCCCCGAGCGAAGGCCCGGACGGCGTTTGCGGCCCCTGCTCCGAAATTTACCACAAAACGCCGCAAGGCGAAGTCGAAATTTGGAACCTCGTCTTCACGCAATTTAACCGCGTCGGCAACCCGCCGAACAACCTGCGACCGCTCCCGAGCAAAAACATCGACACCGGAATGGGCCTCGAACGCGTTACGTCCGTTCTGCAAGGCGTCGAAACGAACTTCCACATCGACTCGCTTCGTCCGTTGGTCGACGCGGCGGCGGAAGTTTGCTCGCAAAAATACGACGATCAAGATTTGACGAACGAAAACGGTCGCCGTCTGCGCCGCATCGCCGACCATATCCGCGCCTGCTCGTTCGCGATTCACGAAAACGTTTACCCGGGCCCGAAAGAAGAAAAATACGTCATTCGTCGCCTCCTTCGCCGCGCGGTTCTCGACGGCGTCCAAATGGGAATGAAGAAGCCGTTCCTCTTCCACCTCGTCCCGGTCGTCGCCGACCTGATGAAGGTTCCGTATCCGGAACTTTCCGAAACGATCGAGCGCGTCCAAGGCGTCGTCGCGTCGGAAGAAGAACACTTTATGGCGAACATCGACGGCGGTTTGCGTCGTTTGGACTCCGTCTTCAAGACGATGGAAGACGAAAAGCGCGCCGAAGTTCAAGGCTCCGAAGCGTTCGAAATGTACCAAACTTACGGCTTCCCGCCGGAACTCTTCGAAACGCTCGCCGGCGAACGCAAATACGGCTTCGACTGGGCCGGTTTCGAAAAAGAAATGGAACGCCACGGCGAACTTTCCGGGAGCGCGGAAAAGAACCTCCTCTTCAAGCGCGACCCGCTCGAAGGGATCAAGAAAGCGAACAACCCGCCGGAATTCGTCGGTTACGAAACGCTCGAAACGGAAGCGAAAGTTCTCGCGATTCTCGACGGCGAAACGCTCGTCGAAACCGCGACCGCCGAAGGCGACGGGAAAGCGCTCCGCGTCGTCCTCGACAAAACGCCGTTTTACGGCGAAAAGGGCGGCCAAGTCGGCGACTCCGGTTGCATTACGACCGCGAACGGCGCGCGCTTCGTCGTCGACACGACCGTTTACGACGGCGAATTCCTTGTTTGCGTCGGCAAGCTGACCGCCGGAACGCTCGAAGCGGGCCAAGCCGCGACCGCCGCCGTCGATAAGAAACGTCGCGCCGCGATTTCTCGCGCTCACACGGCGACGCACCTCCTGCACGCCGCGCTCCGCGCTCGCCTCGGAAGCCACGCCGAACAACAAGGTTCGAAAGTCGACGCCGACGTCCTGCGTTTCGACTTCACGAACCATAAGGCGCTCGACCGCGAAACGCTCGTTCAAATCGAACGCGACGTCAACGAAGCGATTTTGGAAGCGCACCCGGTTTCCTGCGAAGAAACGCCGCTCGAAGACGCTCGCAAACTCGGCGCGATGATGCTCTTCGGCGAAAAATATCCGGATATCGTTCGCGTCGTTAAGATGGGGCCGTCGTTGGAGTTCTGCGGCGGAACGCACTTGAAAAACGCCGCGCAAGTCGGTTACTGCAAGATCGTCGCCGAAGAAAGCGTCGGAGCCGGAACGCGCCGTATCGTCGCCGTTACCGGGGCGGAAGCGATCGCGAAAATCGCTCAAGCGGACGCGATCGAAACGACGTTGGCCGGGACGTTGCGCGTTCCGTCGAGCGAAATCGTCGGTCGCGTCGAAGAACTTCTCGCGACGACGAAAAAACTCCGCAAAGAACTCGAAGCCGCGTCGAAGAAGGACGCCGTTTCGGTCGACGAACTGATTGCGAAAGCGGAAGAAGTCGCCGGAACGAAGTTCGTAACGCTCGTCGCGACCGACGCCGACGCGAACGGCCTGCGCGACGCGATCGACCAAATCCGCCGCAAGACGGAAAACGCCGCGATTTTCTTCGCGAACGTCGATTCGAAGGGCGGCAAAGTCTCGCTGATCGCCGCCGCGACGCGCAACTTGGTCGAGCGCAAATTTAGCGCCGTCGAATGGATTAAAGCGGTCGCGTCGCACGTCCAAGGGGGCGGCGGCGGTCGTCCGGATATGGCGCAAGCGGGCGGCAAGAAACCGGAAGGCGTCCCGGCCGCGCTCGAAGCCGCGAAGGCGTTCCTCGCTGAAAAACTCGGTTGATAAACCTTGCCGACAAAGCGGTTAAGCGTCGCCGTTTAACCGCTTGACAATAAAAAACGCCGAGCGTTTCGACTCGGCGTTTTTTATTTCTTGCGGTTGTTTTAAGTTTTGGCGTTAAAGACGTTAAGAGTCGAGCGCGAAAATTTCCCAAGCGTCGCGGTCGACGAACCGTCGAGCGTAACCGCGCGTCCCGACCGCTCCGTGAAAGCGTCCGAGAAAATCGGCGACGTCGATTTTAAGTCCGCCGTCGACAAAGGTTTGCGTCGCCGAATCGAAGTAAAGCGCGGCGGCGCTCGCGACCGAACCGCTTGCGAGCGTCGACTTTAATTGAAACCGAACGACGTTAAATTCCGGCGGCGAAAGAACTTCCCAACGCCCGCTCGTTCGGTTCCAAAACGCGGCGAGTCGGTCGCCGACGCGATACGGCGCGTAAAACGCAAGCGGCAAGTCGTCTTGCATCAACGTTTTATCGACGTTCAAGCGTTCGAGAAACGTCGGGTCGTAAACGCGTTGGCGAACCGATTCGCTCGAATCGGCGGTTCGACGTAAATTTTCGCGCGGCGTCGGTTGGGTGGAACCGACCGCGATTTCGGAAAACGGCGTGTAAACCGGCGCGGCTTCGAAACTAATCGTCGGTTCGTAAAACGTTGCGTCGTCGCGAGTAAAGGCGAGAAACTCGGGCGCTTTCGTCGCTTGAAAAACGCGAATTTCCAAACGTCGCGGCTCCGAAATTCGGAACGACGCCCCGTCTTGCTCGAACGCCCAAGAACCGTTCGCGTCGACGCGCCGAAACGGAACGCCGCGCGACGTAAAGCTCGAAGTCGCGCTTTCTAAGGAGATCGTCGACATAATAAACCTCCGAGGCTTAAAAACAAACGAAATAAACAATCGAACGCGTTAACCAGTTATTCGGAAACAGTTTGCGATTGAACGAAAAGCGCGGCGTGGTCGGCGGAGCGATAAAGCGGCGCCCCGGCGGCGTCGACGAGGGGTTCCCAAGTTCCGGTCGATTCGCGGTAAAAGTCGTTCCAGCCGTAGGTTCCGCCCGCTTCGATCCGTTTTTCGCGGAAGAGAAAGCGGATTTGCCAAGTGTACGCGACGGCGCCCGCGTCGATTTCGCCGTTGAAAATTTTGTTCGCTTCCGCGCCTTCGAAGAGGAGCGTGCCGGCCGCGTAACCGAGAAAACGTTCGGAGTTGACCGTTCCTTGCGTCGCGCTAATCTTTTCCCAAGGCGGGTTTACGACGTTCGACCAAACAAGCTGATGCTCGATCGTCGGGACGCGTTTGACGAGTTGCAGATCGTCCGGAACCGGCGCCGTCGCGTCGAAACGCCAACGCCAACCGCGCGTCGAAAGGGGTATCGACTCGCCGCACGCGACCATTTTGTAAGTGAGACTGGTTCCGGAATCGACGGTCGGCGAATTGTCTCGGTCGACGGAAGTTGTTTCAGCGCGGTAAGATACGGTCGCTTTGGCGAAAGAGCCGTATTCGCCGAGCGTCGACGCGGGCCGAGCGATTTTCGAGACGTCGAGCGAACTCGGTTCGAACGGTTCGAACGCGATTTGACTGACGTAAACCCCGGGTTTGCCGGGATAGGCGAGGCGCGACGTCGGCCCGAAAATTGGCGCTTCGGACGACGGCGGAACGAGCGATTCGTCCTCTTCGTCGGACGGCGTCAGCGATTCGCAGGCGTAAAGACGGTCGCCGAGAAAGTAGCGAGCGAACGCGTCGCGCTGTTCCCAAGGCACGATGAACGTTCGAGTTGCGGAAAAGGAGTCGAGCGAGTATTTTTCTTGCGGCGAGCCCGGAAGCTCTTGAATTTGAATCGCCATCGTAAAACTTTCGCGTTGGTAAATGACGGTTAGACAAACGGTTAGAACGAAAAATTAGCTTTGGGCGGGGCGCGCCCAAGTCGCGTCGACGCCTCGACGTTTCCGCGCGACCAAAACGCCCCAATTGGAAAGCGCGTCCGGTCGACGGTAACTTTCCGTTTCATAACGGGTTCCGTCGCGTAAAACGACGACGTCGCGCGGACGAGCGGGCGTTTCGATTTGAATCCAAAAAACGATTTCGTCGACGAGCGTCGACGCCGGAAAGACGTCCGAATTTTGACTCGACGTTTTTTGACTCCGAACGACCGCCGGCGCGTTGGTCGCGAGCGTTTCGAAACCGCCGGAACGAAGCGGGCGAAGCAGGTCGACGCCGTCGGACGCGTCGGGGAAGAGCTGTTCGCAAAAAGATTGACAGGAAACGAGTTGCGTTGTTCGCGAAACCGACGTTTTCGCGACCGTCCATATTTGCGAATCGGCGTCGCGAATCTTGTCGCCGCGTCGAATCGAAAGCGTTCGCTCGTCGAGCGGCAAACGCCAAACGACGGTAAGACGCGGCGGTAAATCGCCGTCGCCGTTAGCGTTGGAGAATTGGCGCGAAAACGCCGCCGCGCGGTCGATTTCGAACGAGGTGAGAGTTCCGTCGCGATTTTGCTGAACGACGACGCGTTCGTCGAAGTCGCCGAATTGATAAAACTTGTCGATAAACGACATAACGTCTCCGTTGAAAGAAAAAAAAGAGGGCGGCGTTCGCGCCGAGTTGAAAGCGAAGAAAGTTGCAATACCCGGCGCGAACGCGAAGCGAGAAAAAGTCGCGACGGTTCAATCGACGACGGCGAACGAACGCAACTCAAACGACGATAAAGCGTTAAGTTGCTTGTCGCACCAGTCGACCGTTTGTCGCAAACTCTCTTGATATTCCGTCCAAGAGACGACGGCGCCGTCGATTTTATACGTCGGTTTCGGCTCGCGCGCCAGTTCGGCGAGCGTCGCCAGCGTTTGACGCTTGATTTGCAAAACGGCGCCGACGTCGAGCGAATTGTCCATATCGGCCTTTCTAAGCGCCGCCGAAAAGAAGAAAAAACTTCGCGGCGGCGACGTTAAGGAAAAATTTGGCGAACTAACGTTCGTTCGCGTCGAGAGCTAGAGAACGCCGTTTCATCCGACGCATTTGACGACGCAACGCGGATTCAAGACCGCCGGGGTTCCGCGTTCGCTCGCCTTGAAGCGCGCGACGACGTCTTGGCTGAAGTCGGCTTCGCTCCCCGCCGACGAAACGGAAACGGTGATCGGCCAGTTTTCCATATACGCGAACGCTTTTTTGAAGTCGCCGTAAAACCAATAGTCGTCGAGCGTCGCGGCGTCGGCGGACGCGTTGGCTTTCGCGAGTTGGCGGCGCGCGATTCGGCTCGAAACGACCGAAATCTTCTCGAACGGATTCGGAATCGAACGGAGCGTTCCGTCGGCGCAACTCAAATTGGCGCCGCGCAGCAACGCGTTGGCGATTCGACGTTTAGCGGGCGACACGAGCGCGACGTTCGCTTCCGAAAGAATCGGTTCGCCGGTGTTCGGGTCGAGCGCGCTCGCCAGCAAGTTTTCGGCGGCGTCGACGTTTTCAAGGGAATCTAACGCGTTGCCGGAGAGCATATTAACCCAAGGAGCGGAAGAGGTCGACGCGGCGTAATAGGTCGAATACGCGGTTCCGTTCCATTGGTAAAGATTGGAAACGCCGAGAATCATATCGGCGACGCGTTTTTCCTTGTTGAGCGCGAGCGTTTCGCCGACTTCGCTCGCCCGATTCAAAACGACGTGCGTCCGGTCGAAGAAAACGGCTTCGCGCGTAACCGGAACAATGAGACCGCGTTTCGTCGTTTCCGGCGTCTCGATGTAATCTTCGCCGAAACCGACGTTCGGGTAAGCGGCGCCCGGTTCGATTTCGACCGCGGCGTCGGCGATCGACGCGAACCCGGGGATTTTTTCTCCGTTAAGACGCGTCGGAATCGTCGTGATAAGTTTCGATAAACAAAAGACTTCCGATTGATAGGATTCGAGAATACGACTGTAAATCAGTTGCCCGGCGATCGTCGCGAACGCGGACACGTCGACGCCTTGAAACGATTCGGCGAGCGAGCCGACGTTCGGGTTGAGTTCGCGCACCCATTCGGAACCGTTCGGGACGAGCGCTTCCGCCAAGTCGCGGAGACTAAAATCGTCGGCGCGAAGTTCTTGCTTCGCAAGCGCTTCCGAGAGATGCTCGACGGTTTTTTGCGCGCCGTCGAGTTCGTAACGTCGTTTCAATTCGCGGTATTTAATGTTTGCCATTGGGGGCCTTTCCGATGTTGGACGGTGAGAGGTGAAACGGAAAAACGAAAGGTAAAAAGGGGATAGAGCCGCCGAGGTCGGCGACCGTAACTAACGAAATAGGTTAACGTTTGATGGCCGCCGCGAAATTTTCGAGCGACTCGGCGTCGTTGAGTTCGGCGCGAGATTTGGAAACGATCGGCTCGAACTTCGATTCGCTCGACGACGCGTCGCGACGGTCGGCGGCGAGTTTAATCGCTTCGCGAACGAGCGTAAGCTGACCGTCGATAAGACGTTGCGCGGAAGCGACGTCGCGAGACTCCAACGCGATTTCGAGAAACGACGGCGCGCCGAGCGCCAAGCGAACGGCTGGGTCGGGTTCGTCGGCGAGTTTCTCCAAAAGGAAGCGCGCGATTTCGAAGCGTTGCGTCGCGGCGTCGCGTTCGCTTTCGAGCGTTTGAAGACGAGCGGCGTAAGTCGCGGCGTTCGGCGCGGAAGCGTCGACGTCGGAGACGTTAACCGGCGCGATCGTTTGGGTTGCGCGCTCCGATTCGAAAAGCCCGGACGTCGTCGCCGGGTCCGCGACAAGGTCGACGCTGCGAACGCGAACGATTTTGTCGACGACTTGCGCGCCGTTTTCGAGCCGAACGACCGCTTCGACGTTGTGCGAAAAACCGAAATTTTCCGGCGCTTTCTCCGCGTCCCAAAGCATTTGCTCGGCGAGCGGATGTTTCGGGTTGAAATGAAAGTCGCCGTAAAGTCCGTTTTCTTGAAGCGTTACGTTCTTGATCGAACCGACGCGATCTTGGTACTTGCGCGACTCGTTCGGCGAACCGTCCGGGTGATTGACGTTGACCTTGGCGTTTTCGTAAAGCGGCGCCGCGTCGCGAAGCGTTTCGAGCGGGTAAACTCTGTTGTTGCGACTTTTAACGCCTAAAATCTTGACGCCGGAAACGACGCCGTTTTCTTTGTCGATTTTGCGTTGCGGCGACGAAAAATCGAAAAATTCCAACACGTTTTCGTTGTTCATAACGCGCTTTCAATGTTGAGGTTAATAGGAGGGCAAAGGAAAAACGACGGTTAGTCGTCGCGCTTTTCGCTTTGCGCAAGTTCTTGACGTAATTGACGTTGCAACGCGCGTTCTCGGTTGGGGTCGAGCCCGTAACGCATCGCCGCCGTTTGCGGGGAAATGACGCCGGCGTTCATCAAAATTTCGTCGGCTTGCGCTTCGCTGAGGCGGTCGCGCACCGCAAGCGACGGCGGAATCGCTTGAATCGAGACGCGGCGGCCGACGTCGTCCGGAAGGTCGCCGCGAAGAACGGCGTCCTCGACGACCCGCCAAACGATCTTCATATCTTCTTTAATGAGTTCGTGTTGCATTCGCTCGAAGTTGCGAACGGCGGGGCCTTCCGCGACGCTCGTCGAGGAGTAATTGGCGTTCGACGCGTCGGAACTCAACATAAATTCCGGAATCGTCAGCCGCGCGGCGATCGCTCGCAGTTCCGCTTGCAGAATTTGAACGTAACGGGTCGCGTCGATTCCGGCGATCGGAAATTCGTAGTCGACGCCGGCGGTCGCGTCGACGATCGTGCCCGGTCGAAAACGCTCGCGCGGCGGCAAGTCGTCGGCGGATTGGCTTTTATCGCGGACGAAACGGCGGATCGTTTCCTGCGAGCCGTTGGCGTGCTTGCGAATCAGCGCGATCGACGATTGAATCTCGGCGACGACGCTCATATTGCGGAGGAGTTTTTCGGCGCGACGGAGATTATCCCGCACCGGGTAAAGCAAGGGAACGCCGCGACTTACGGTTGAGTCGACGTTCGCTTTGCGGTGCTGGATTTTCGCCGCGTCGACAAAAACGTCGTCGATCCAATAACCGAGAATTTTCTCGGCGTCGCGTTTGTCCGAGACGATTCCGCAACGCGTCGAGCGAGCGTTATGTCCTTGCGGCGTATTGACTTGCTCCGGTTCGACGAAACGAACGACCGTCTTGCCGGCGTCGTCGCGGAAAAAGCGGAGAAAGACTTCGCCGTCGCGGTCGTAGCGGCGCAAAATCTCTTGTTGACGCTTGAACCAGTCGTTCGCGACGATGAAATCGACGACGATATCTTGCGTTTTTTGCGCGAGTTCCGCGTCTCGGGCGTCGCGCGCCGTCGCTTGGTATTTGTGCCCGAAACCGACGACGTAATTAACGCGGTTCTCTAAAGCGTTGATAGCAAACGGGTTGTTTAAGCAAAGTTCGCGAGAAATTCGGCGCGCGGCGGCGTTGAAAATCTCCGTGTCGGTCGATTCGTTCAGCGAATACGATAACGCGCCGAAAGTAAACGGGTTAGGATCGTCGTATTCGAAACGCGATTCCAGCGTCGAAACGACGGCGTCGGCGGATAAAACGCCGTTGAAGGACAAAGGGCGAGACATTGTAACTCCTGAAACGTTAACGTTTAATAAAAGTCGATTCGGTTCGCGCCGAAGTCGCCGCGGCTAAAGGTTTCCGCGACGGCGTTTTCCGTTAGCGCCGTTAAGACGCGCAGCGCCATTTCGAGCGCGTCCGGGCCGTCGTCGTGCGCTCCGCAAGGGAACGCTTGAAGCTGTTCGATCAGCAGCTCGTTTGACGGGTTGTCGCGAAGAAAACGGAGTTTGCGTTTGGAGAGCGGCGAACCGAGGCGGCGAATCCTAACGTTTTTATTGAGACGGTTTTCGATGGGGAAAAGCGTCGCGTCGGGGACGCCGCGTTCGCGAAACGAGCGTTCCAGTTCGTCGCGAAGAAGCTCCTGAAATTGGTTCGTCTCGACCGCGAAAACGTCCGGACGGTAGCGGTTCCAAATTTCAAACGCTTCGTCGACGAGTTCCGACGTCGGAAAGCGACCGAGCGTCGCGTCGATAAAAATCGTTCCGTCGGAGGCGAGCGCGGCGACGATGAACGCGGAATAGTCGCCGACCGAAGCGTCGCGACCTTTGCTTGGGTCGAGCGCAAGCGCCGTCGCGACAACGTCTTGGGGAAAAGAGTCGGCCCAAACGTCGTCGAAGTATTCGTCCGGAAATTCGTTGTATTCGGTCGCGACCGGCGAGTTCTGCTTTTCGCGCAAAAAAACTTTTTCGCCGCTTTCGATTCGCATTTTCATTAGGTCGAGGAGCGATTCGTTTTCGGGCCAAAGAACCTCGGCGCCGGCGTTCATTTCGTCGAAACGTTCGCGGTAAAACTCGTCGGCTCGGCGGTTTGCGTCGGCGTCGGACGAAAGATAAATCGCTTTCCATTCGTTCCAAAGCTCGACCGCGTCCGGGAAGCGCAAAATCGCCGGGAAACTTTTGCCGACCCAAGCCGGGTTCGAGAGGAGTTCCCAACCGATCGCCTCCGGGTGAAGCGCGGTCGCTAAGTTGACGACGTTAGTCTTGACGTCGCCCGCTTTTAGGAGCGCGCCGAAGAACCAGCGTCGAGAGCGTTCGCGACGCGTTTTCGAAACGATGTGATCGTCGTTTTGCAAGTCGTCGCCGATAATCAGCGTCGGACGGCGTTCGCGTTCGCGACGTCCGCGCAATTTTTGGCCGGTTCCGTAACACTCGAGCGCGACGCCGGAACTGAACGCGACGCGATTCGAGCGCGCCGACCAGCGCAATTTTTGCGGTTCAAGGTAATATTCCCGAATACGCGGGTTGTCTTCAAGCTCTTTAATAATGTTGTTTAGGTGGTTTTGGGCTTGCGAGCGAACGTCGGAAACGAGCCAAATATACGACTCGCGACCTTCGAGCGCTTCGCGGAGCGGATAGGCCAAGGCGCCGAGCGTCGATTTGGCGGCGCCGCGCGGCGCTAAGAAGTTCAACTTGAATCCGCGGCGCGCGGCGTTCGCTTCGACCGTTTCCGCGAACCAACGGTGCGCTTTCGAAACGGGAAGCGTAAAATAATGCGGCAAAAAGAATTGCGACCATTCGACGAGGTTGCGGAAACGTTGCGGCGAGACGTCGTTTTCGGACGTCGAGCGCAACGTTTGGCGAGCGAGTCGGGCGAGGCGGCGCGTTTGCATCGGCGGAAACTTTCAAGCGACGGGGCGTTTTAAGTATTGGAAAACGAAACGGTTAACTTAGCGAGTCGAGGAGCGCGTCCAGTTTGGCTTCTAGCTTTTGGCGCTCGGTTTCGTCGGTAAATTCGGCGGCGATCGTCGCGCGGAGACGGGCGAAAAGCGTTTTGATTTCCTCGACGGAAATCGCGTCGGCTTTAATCCGACCGTACCGATCCGGGCGGAGACGCTCGAGCGACCAAGTCGCGGCGCGCCAGTTTTTCGCGTCGAGGGCGGCGGTTTTAACTTGCTTTAAGAAAAAGACTTCCGCTTGCTCTTGCGCTTGTTTGAAATCGCGTTGGAAATCGGCGTCGTCGGTTAGCGCGTCGAGGATTTCTTGCGGTTCTCGTTTGAAGTAGCGCGCCGCCGTGTCGAGCGACGCGCCGAGCGCGACGACCGCGAGAAATCCGTTCTTGTCGGTCGCCGAAAGGGCTTTTTTTTTCGTTTTTCTTTTTGTCGTCGTCATAACTTTTGCGGCGTAAGCGCCGTTTTAAAGAGTTTAACGTTTATTGTCGATTGCGGCCGAGGTATTCGAACGAAACGACGGCGCGTCCTAAGGAGCCGGTTCGGCGCGACCCTTCGAGCTTGCCGCGACCAAATTTCGACAACGAAACGGCGCGCCAACAAGTCGAGCGTTTGCAGTGGTTTATAATCGACGGATGACTCGACGTAATGCTAAAACGCAGCGAACGGTCGCGATAAAGGTCGCCGAGCGTTTCGATAAACGCCGTTCCGATTCCTAAACCTTGATAGTCCGGAAGAACGACGAGGCGCGTTACCCGGCGTCGCCCGACCGCGCCGAAAATCGGAAGCGTCGCGCAAAAGGCGACCGGCGTTTCGTCCCAAAACGCTAAGTAACACTGCGCCGAGGGATGCAACGAGCCGCTCAAATAGTGATGCTTCGCAAAACGGGGCCAGTCTTTTTTATCGCCGCGCACGATTTCGAGCTTAACGCGGGGGCGCCGAAGACGCCTCCTTGTCAGTTTTCCGGTCGCCATATCGAGAACCCAATCGGGTTCGAGCCAATCGACGACGTCGTAATGACAGGAGAGCGCGACGAAACGCTTTTGAACGAAGTTTTTGCGGATTCCGTCGGCGATGGCGGCGGAGGCGGTTTTCGCGACCGTTCGGTCGACGACGCTCGTAAACTCGTCGAAAACAACGAGTTCCGACGGCGAGTCGAGGAGCGCGCGAGCGAGTTCGCAACGGAATTTTTCGCCGTTGCTCAACGTCGCGAACGGTTGCGCCCAACTCGGCGGCGAACCGAAACCGACCGTCGTCAGCATGCGGACGATCTCTTTCATCGGGCGGTCGCCGAAATTATCGATCGTCGCCTTGTCGGTCGCCCAATCGGCGCCGCGGAAGATTTCGGACGCGTAAATCGTTTCCGCGACGGAACTTTTGCCGCTTCCGGAGGGCCCGACGATTAGCCCGATTCGCCAATCTTCGTCGAGACTCGGCGGCGTTTCGAACGTAATATTTTTTTCCGTTTTGGCTTCGATCGGCGCGTCGAACATACCGGCGATCGCGCGAACTCGGAACGAATCGTAAACCGGCGACGCGAGACGAAGCGTTTGCGTTTGAGGAGATTTTTCCAACGTAATTTTCCTTTCGAACGAAAAAAAAACGGAATAAAAATAACTCGTTAAAGGTTGACGACGCGGCATTTGCGACCGGAGCGCGTCAGCTCTTCGAAACATTCGCGCTGCTCCTCTTCGTCTTCGCATTCGACGATAATTTGAAATAAGTTCGGGATCGCGACCGGTTTGGGCTCTCGAAGCGACTCGACGTCGTCTTCTTGGAACGCGAGCTTAAACTCTTCTCCGATAAAGCGTTCGAGCGTTTCGTTCGTCGCTTCGAAGTCTTCGAGGAGGCGCGCGACCGCTTCGTCGTCGCGTTCGGCCATCGCGCCGATCGGGTCGTGAACGAGCAGCAACTCTTTGGCTTCTCGTTCGTTAAGGTCGACGATAAGAACCGGGACTTCGACGTCGGGGGAAACGTCGGCGCGAAGGTGCCCGTCGATAAGGGCGAGGGCGCCGTCTTCCGTTTCGCGAGCGATCAACGCGTCGGCGTAACCGATCGTTTGCAAAACGCTCTTCATTAAGTCGCGCTGTCGCTTAGGATGGAGACGCCAGTTGTCGGCGCAAGGGGATAATTCGGAGGCTTTGACGAAACGTAGTTCTTTGACGCGGTTGCGCATAAAGTTTTCCTTAATAACGGGGAATTTATCGACGTAAAAATGTTAAATTGGGTAGCGACGGCGGTTAACGTTGTTTTCCCGCGAAAAAACCGCAGTAACCGATGGCAAAAACGAGGGCGAAGGTTAGCGCGGCGTCGCAATAATCGCGAAATTTTGTCGTCGCGGTCGCGAGCGCTTGAACGGCGGGAGGAAACGCGTCGCCATTGTTTGACGCGTCGTTTTTTAAGGCGTCGACGGGAACGCGCGGCGCGGCGCCGGTCGGCGACGAGTCGTCGGGCGTAAATTGAGGAACGGTCGGCGGTTTGGCGACAAACTGCGCGTCGTCGGGCGTCGCGTCGTCCGGCGCGAAGGTCGGCGAATAATCGCAAAGCGTCTTAAGAACGCGTCCGCAATAGGTTGCGTAAGCGTCGACGCCGTCCGTGCCCCAAACGACGCCGACGATTTCGCCCGCCGCGTTGTAGACCGGGCCGCCGGAGTCTCCTTGACGCGCCGAACCGGCGATTTTAAGCGTTTCGTAACCTGAACAACGGTCGGTTTTAACATAGCCTTTGACGACGCCGGAAGATTCCTTAAGCGTTTCGTCCGGACCGAAACCCGCGCGCCAAACGGTTTCGCCTTGTCGCGGCCAAGAGGCGGAGACCGTTAGCGCCGGAAGGTCTGCGGGGACGTCGACGCGAAGGAGGGCGACGTCGCATTCCTCCGACGCTAACACGAGCGAAGCCGGTAAAACGCGTCCGTCGGTCGTTTGCGCCGCGACGTCGCCGCGACCGTCGCGGAAGATGTGCGCCGCCGTTAACACGTAACGCGTTCCGAGCGAGTCGACGACGACCGCGCCGCTTCCTTTTTCAACGACGCGACGTCGCGCCGGGCTTTGCGAAACGTCGCTCGGCGGAACCGTTTCTACGTAAGCGTTGTAGATTCGAACGACGGAGCGGACGACTCCTTGCGGCGGCGTCGGTTTTTGCGCCAACGTCGACGAAGGGGGCGTTAAAGGGCAGGTTCCGTCGGGACAAGCGGGGATCGCGGGTAAACCGTTAGAAGGAAAAAGGTTAAACGGCGCGAGACTTTCGGAGGCAAACGACCGATGCTTCGACCGATTCGACGCCGTTTTTAAGTCGGCGTTTTCGAAAAGAGCGAGCGAGAAAAACGTCTGCGGTTCAACGTCTTTTTTTTGCGTTGCCGCGCCGATTGGGCGAAGGTTGCGAGCGCCGTTAAAAGACGGCGAAACGGCGTCGCGATCAAACTGAAGAAGACCGCGCCAACTTGCCGACGTCGCGGACGCGCCAAGGAGCAACGCTAAGAAAAGACGGTTGCGAACGACGTTGTTCATGTTTAAAGTCCTTAAATTAAAAAGGTTAATTAAGGTAAAAGGTTAAGACGTAAACGCGGAGTAAATTAAGAGCGTCGGCTCTAAACGATAAGACGGATTGCGTTGCAAGTCGAGCGATAACGTCGGTTAAGTTTGGAGTAGCGCGGGCGTCGAGCGGCGTTGGACGCGCGTCGTTTCGGAGGCGAGCGGACGAGGCGACGTTTTGTCGACAAAGGTTTCGTCGCGCCAAGGCCAATCGTCGGGGAGCGTTTCGAAACGCGGGTTGCGGCTGCGTTCGCGCCAAGCGCGAACTTCTTGGTAACGCGCGAATTCGTCGGGGGTTAGATCGAGCGCAAACTCGTCGTCGAGAAACGCGGGGCCGCGGTCGTCGTCTTGCGCGTCGTCGCGGTTTTGTCGTCGCGGCTTTTGGGCGAGACCGGCCCGAACGGCGCAGTAAACGCAGGGGAGACGGGTTTTAGCGCCGCATTCCGGGCAACGTTGAAATTCGCCGACGGGCTCGGCGATTTCCGGCGCGTCGGCGACGCGAACGCGGCCTCGATAACGGCGAATTTTTAACGCCAACGTATGACTGACGCCGAATTCTCGCGCGATCGAACGGCAGGAACGCTCGCGATTTTTAAGCGCTTCCGACAGCGCGTCGTATGTTTTTCGATCCAACATCGTTTCGCTCTTTCTCGCGGGTTCGTCCGTTTTCGGGACGGCGACCTGTTAAATTTACTCGGTATATTTATGTTAATTTAGAAAAAATATTAAAGTTGGGCTAACTGTGCCGAATAGGTTAATCGAAATCGGCGCGTTTCGCAAGTCTTTAGATTCCGTTTTGTAAGGATTACCGCACGTTTGCGTTTAAAAATTTTTTCTCGATCCGAGGCGGGGCGGCGTTCGGAAAATAAAGCGCTTTCGCTCGGAAAAAAAGCGGAGAAAAGCGGGCGGCGCGCAAGAAAAGGGGGAAAACGATTAAAAAAATTGCGTCGGCGCCGTCCCTTGTCGTTCGCTTGAAATCGAGTAAAATAAGGAGGATTATTTTTGTCGTCGACGAAAGCCCAAAAAGAAACGCGAGTCGACTGCGCGTCGGTCGAACGGCGCGTCGCCGAAACGCGATAGATTTAGGAAAAAATAAGCGATTATGGCCGTTATTCTCAACGTCGAACATCTTCGAAAACATTTTGGCCCGGAGCCGGTCTTGGCCGACGTTACCTTTCAAGTGCGCGAAGGGGACAAAATCGGACTCGTCGGGCCGAACGGATGCGGTAAAACGACGCTGCTCAACATTTTAACGGGGCGCGAAGAAACGGAAAAAGGCGCGATCGAGCGAATTGGCGAAATCTCGATCGGGTACCTGGAACAACGCCCGAAAACCGATTCGCACGCGACGCTGATCGACGCCGCTCGCGTCGCGCTGGCGCCGCTCTTCAATATGCAAAAAGAAGCGGAGGAAATCGCCGTCAAAATGGGCGAAGTCGCCGCCGACGCCGAACGCGACCGCTTGGCGAAGCGATACGACAAAATTCACGAAGAATTGATGCGCAAGGACGCGTACAACATCGAACACCGCGTCGAGCGAATTTTACACGGCGTCGGTTTTCGCGACGAAGACTTCGAAAAAGACGTCGCGACCCTTAGCGGCGGCGAACTTAACCGCTTGGGATTGGCGAAGTTGCTTCTCGAAGAGCCGGACATTATGCTCCTCGACGAACCGTCGAACCACCTCGACTTAGCGGCGACCGAATGGCTCGAAGACTTCCTGAATACGACGCGGGCGGCGGTGATTCTCGTCAGCCACGACCGTTACTTCCTCGACCGCGTAACGAACCAAGTCGGAGGCCAAGCGGTCTTAGGGAGACAAAAGGTCCTGAC
>JAZQAP010000363.1:0-6460 GCA_045545275.1 Thermoguttaceae bacterium
GCTTTTTCTTCCGCCGTCGGTTCGACCGGTTTCGCCGGAGCGGCTTCAGGAGCCGGAGCCGGTTGCGCCGGAGCTTCCGCCGGTTTCTCTTGAACGAGACCGCCGTCGCCGACGAGAACCTTCACTTGGTTTTCGCGCGTCCAACTCTTGACCGCTTCGCCGACGACTTTCGCGGCGTCCGCGCCTTGAATTGTAACGACGCGACCGGCGGGAGTCGCTTCGACTTTAACGCTCGGTTCGACCGCCGGTTTCGGCGTTTCGACCGGTTTCGCCGGAGCGGCTTCCGGAGCCGGTTTCGCCGGAGCGGTTTCCGGAGCCGGGGCGGGAGTCGCTTCGACCGCTTGCGCGGCGTCGGCGGCGCTTTCGATCGGCTTCAAGTTTTTGAGGTCGATTCGTTCGTCGGCTTCCGCGGCGGCCTTTTCGGCGCGTTCGCGGAGGTAAACTCGGCGTTCTTTCGGCGAAGAACTCGAAGGCTCGTTCGGATCGACGAACGGCTTCATCTTTTCGAGTCCTTTTTCGCCCATTTGAATCAACGTTTGACGCATTTTTTCGAGGAGCGCCGGCGTCGAACGCGCGAACAAACGGTTCGTGTTCGCGTCGTAACGGACGTCGTGGTAGGCGCCTTCCGTTTCGATCATCGCGAACGCTTGTTGCGCGGTCGCCGAATCGACGTAAAGCAGATCGAAAATCGCGAGTTCCGTTTTTTCTTCTTCCGGTTCGAGAACGTTAAGAACGTCGAGAACCATTTGATGTTCTTCCGGACGTCCGACGACGATCAACTTGCCGGTCGTATAGTCGCGGTACATGTTGACGTCGCGGCCTTGCTCGTAGAAAATCGAGTAAAGCGACGTCGTAACCGACGAGTTTTTGATCGTATAGGATTGCATATACGATTCCGGGTCGGCGAGGCCGCCGTTGCGCGCCTCTTCGATCAACTGCGCGACCGTCGCGTGTTGCTCGGCCGTCCCGCGAACGATAAGGTTCTTTTGGTCGTCGTCGAAGTACGCGCGGAACGCGACGTCGTTCCCGTAAAAGTTGTTCAGCGGACGGAGCAAACGGTTGAAGTCGAGCGAGCCGACGTTGAAAATCTTGAACGACGTGTTCCGTTCCGGGTCTCGTTCGTCCATTTCGGTAACCAACTGCGCGATTTTTGCGTGGTCGCTTTCGTAAGCCTTGACCAAGAGCGAACGCGAGTAGGCGTCGAGCGTGATGACGGCTTGCGGGTACATTTGCAAAATCGCGCGGCGGACGACGTCTTGTTGCGAGTTTTTGACGCGGTAGACGCGAGCGGTTGTGCCGTCGTCGTCGACGTCGAGCGTTTCGATCATCGCGGCGATTTTCGGTTGGTCGCCGGGGACGGTCTTGACGGTCAGCGTGCGGGCGACCGACGACGCAAGGAGCGCCGCGCTCGGCGGGTTGGCGATGATCGTCGCGGTCGGGTAGGCCGCGATAATCGCCGCGCGAGCGGTCGACGGAATCGCGTATTTCAGGCGGTAAACTTTCGTTTCGAGGCCGTCTTCGGTATTGTCGATTTCTTTAATGAACTCGGCGATTTTCGGTTGGTCTTCGGGACGCGTTTTGACGGTCAGCGTTTTGCCGACGACGTCCGGAACGACCGTCGCGGTCGGGAAAACCGCGAGAACCGAAGCGCGGGCGACCGACGGCGTCGCGTATTGCAGGCGGTAAACTTCCGTCGTGAACGCGCCGTCGAGCGTCTTAATCATTTCGGCGATTTTCGCTTGATCGTCGGGGTAAGCCTTGACGGTCAACGTTCCGGCCAGCGGGTCGGCGATAATCGTCGCGACCGTCGCGGGGTAAACCGCGTGAATCGCGAGGCGCGCTTGCGCCGGAACCGCGTATTGCAGTTTGTAAATAACGGTCGATTGGCCGTCGGTCGAGTTTTCGAGTTGTTCGATAATCGACGCGATAACCTCGTGTTCGTCCGCTTTCGCGAGGATAACGACTTGGTTCGGAAGCGTTCCGGCGCCGAATTTAACGTTCGGGTAGAGCGGCAGAATCAGCGCGCTCAATTGCGTCGGCGTCGCGCGGCGCAGCGTGTAGGCGACGAGCGTTTTGTTCGCGTTCGGACGCTCTTTAATCATTTCGGCGATAAGTTCCGCGATCTTTTTGTGAACCGACGGGCGCGCCGCGACGACGAGGAAACCGGGCGTCGACGTCGGAAGTTGAACCGCTTCCGGCGCCATTCGAACCAACGCCGAAGCGACGTATTGGTGCGACGGGGCAGGAATGTCGCTAATGTCGTAGGCGCGCGGAACGATTTTCGATTCCGGAGCGTCTTCGACGTCGAGCGATTTAAGGAGTTCGACGACTTGCGCTTGAACGACTTCCGTCGCTTGGCACATCAGCGAACCGTCGGACGACGGGTAAAAATACGCTTCGTTCGTCGGGAAACGCGTCCGCAGGAAGCCGACGATATCGTCGAAACGGAGGTGGACGACCGGGTATTTTTTCAGCGTAACGTTCGGGAACGCTTCGCCGACGACTTCGAGCGCCTTCGCGACGCGTTCGTGGTCGGAGACGGAGCCCCAAACGACGAGGCGCGAACCGCTAAGCGCGTACATAACCGCGCCCGGGATTTGCGGCGTCAACAGGTCGATCGCCGTCGCGGCGCCTTGAGCGCTGACTTGGTAAATTTTCGGTTCGATTCCGTCGACGTCGGCGCCTTCCGGAATCGTTTCGAGACGCGTCAACGTTTCGAGGAATTTTTCGTGGTTGATTTCCGTCGCGACGACGAAGACTTCGTTCGAGCCCTTGCCCGGGTAAATCGCGACGCCCGGGACGACCGTCGGCGCGATTTGGACGAGCTTCGTGAAGTTGACGCGGGTCAGGTAGTAGGCTTTAAGGGACGGCGCCTTCTTCGCGGCTTCGACGCGGCGCGCTTCGACGTAAGCGGCGACTTTCGCTTGAACTTCTTCGGTCGCGGTAACGATAATTTCCGAGAAGTCCGCGCTTTGCGACATAATCGCCTGCGGATACGGGAAGGTCGCGGAAACTTCCGAATAGGTCTTCCAGAAGGAACCGGCGTAGGGCCAAGTATAGCCGCGGACGACGCGTTGAACCGACGCGTCGGTCGGCACGTCGAGCGCTTTCAACGCGTTTTCGACGGCGGTCAGTTGGTCGGGCGAACCGTAAACGACGATTTGATTGCGCGCCGGTTCCGGCGTGATTTCGGCGTTCGGGCAAACTTTGGCGAGGAACGCGACGGCGGCCGGAACGGTCGTGTGGACGACCGGGAAAGTTTTATACGCCGATTCGTCCGGCGTTTTGCAAATATCGGCGACGAATTGTTCGAGGCGTTCGAAGATTCCTTCCGGGCCCCAAACGATCAGTTGGTCGGAGTTCGCGCCCGGGTAAACGGCGATTCCCTTCGAAGCGAAGTTCGAGGCGATAATGCCAAGCATCCGGTCGCGCAGGTAACGGCTTTCGGCGGGGAGCGTGATCAGCTTCATACGGTCGGGGCTGTTGGAGAACCCGTCGAAAAACGCGTCGGTTTTCGCGATTTCCGCCGCCGGGCCGTAAAGGATCAATTCGCTAGGATTCGTCGGCGTCGCCGTAACGGCGGGGGCGATTTGCGCGAGCGCGGGACCGAGTTGGTAAGCGATCGGCGCGCCGAGTCGACGCACTTTCGACGTAACCTTTGCGTCGTCGCCGGCCAACGTCGCGAGCTTGCCGACGGCGTCTTTTACCGCTTCGTGGTCTTCCGCGTTGGCGAAAAGGGCGAGGGTTTTGTCGGTCGGGTCGACGCGGTAGAACGGTTGCGCTTCGCCGTTCGCGCCGCCGCGTCGCATCCAAGGCGAGCGATTTTGACGCGACATACGGTAGTTAGCCGTCGCCGCCGCTCCGACCGGAGCCGGAACGTAAACGGCGGTCGGAATCAAGTTTTCGACGAGCGATTCGACCGTTTCCGGCGCGACGTTTCCGAACGGATAAACGGCGAATTCAAGTTTCGCGTCTTCGCCGGGCGCGGACAGCTCTTCGACGATCTTCGCGATCGTTTTTTGTTCGCGACCGTTCGCGAGAACGACGACTTTTTGCTCGGTCGCGACGGGGCCGTAACCGCCGCCGGTTATGAAGATTTCCGCTTTCGGGAAAAACTCTTGAACGACGCCGCGAAGTTGAGCGGCGGTTTGCGGCGTCTTCACCGAGTAAACGGAGACGCGCGGGCCCGGAACGAACGCGGAGTCCGGGTCGTCGGCGTCGACTTCCGACGCGTTGATCTTTTCGATTTCTTCCGAAATTTTGACGTGATCGTCGAGCGTGGCGCGAACGATGACGCGACCGCCGCGTTCGTCGGCTTCGACGGTCGCGGTCGGGTAAGCGTCGGTCAGCGAGTCGACGAGCGCGTCGATTTCCATTCCGTAAACCGGGTAAGGAACCATTCGCTTGTCGGACGAGCCGTAGGTTTTCGCCAGTTGCGCGACGTTCGCGGCGACGATTTTATGTTCCGCAGGTTTCGCGATGACGAGGAGCTGCTTGTTTTTTTCGTCGATTTCGACGCGGGCCGCGTTCGGAACGAGTTCTTCGAGCGCGTCGACGAGTTCGTCGGACGGGTTCGCGCCGACGTCGTAGTAGCTCAAAATCGGGTCGAAGTCGGAAACTTCCTCGGGGTCGAGGAGTTCGAGAAGTTCGCGAACTTCGTCGAGCGTTTCCTTATTCTTCGCGGTGATAATGATCGACTTCGACGCCGATTCGTAGGTAACGGTCGCGCCCGGGACGGTCGAGCGAATCGACGAAAGAAGGGTCGAGTACGCCGCGCGGCGCACTTGCCAACGCGACATACGGTTGTCGAGCCCGTCTTTTTTCATCAGGTTCGAAACGGCTTCTTGAACGAGCGCGTGTTCCTCTTCCGTGCCCCAAACGACGAGCGCTTGGTTGTAATAGTCGTAGGTAACCTTCGCGGCCGGAACGAGCGCCGACAGTTCGCGGAGGTAATACGTCGGGGAGTAGTAGTTGCCGACGCCGTCGTAGTTGTAGAAACCTTTGATCGGGTACGACTTGTACGTCCGGACGACGCCGTCTTCGTTCTTGACGTCGATCGCGGCCAAGGTCGCTTTCGCTTCTTCGAGGTCGGCCGGTTTCCCGCGCATCGTGAGGCGGCGGTTGACCGCGTCGTTGACGACCGTAACGTCTTTGTGCAAATCTTTCAGCAACGAGACGAGCGTCGCGGCGTCGACGTATTTCGGACGGTAAAGCGTCGCGGTTTCCTTAACCGGCTCTTCGAGCGAGCCGAGTTCGCCGAGGAGTTTTTTCAACGCGGCGTGTTGCGACGGAAGCGCCCAAACGGACATAACGTCGGTGTTTTCGTCGTTCAAAATGCGAATCGAGCCGTTCGTTTTGACGAAATCGTCGCGAACTTGGTCGAAGCGAGCGCGGACTTCGTCCGTAATCGGATACGAAACGAACGTGTTTTCGTCGGCGAACGGGTACTCGGCCTTGACCTTTTCGATCGCGGCGGCGAACTCTTCGTGTTGGAACGGTTTCGCGACGACGCGCAAAATCGACGAATTATTGTCGTCGCGAGCGATTTCTTTGACGCCCTTGACGCGTTCGCGGAGCATATCGATCATCCGTTCCGGAACTTGCGTTTCGAAGCGGTAGTAGCGCGTTTCGTCTTCCGCCGGGAGGTTCGCGACCGCGTCGACGAGAATTTTCGTCGCCGCGAGCTGTTCCGTCGGCGTCCCGATAATCGTGAAACGACGGGAGGCGGAATCAAACGTAATTTCCGCGCCCGGAACCGCTTTGCGAGCGTAATCTTGGAGTTCGCCCGGAACGTTGCGTTCGACGTCGAGGTAGTAAACGCCGTCGACTTCGTCGGTCGTCGCCGTTTGAATTTGCGCGAGATACGCCTTCAAGCGCGCGACGTCTTCGATTCGACCGGAGAGGAGGAAACGCTTGTTGGCGCGGTCGTAAGTCGAGGTAACGCGCGGCTCGAGGCGCGGGAGCGCCGTAACGACTTCAGCCGGAAGTTCTTTCTCGATCGGAACGATTTCTAGGACGACGTCGACGTTCTTTTCCATCCGTTCGACGAGCGCGATCGCCGCTTCGACGTTCGTTTTCGAGCCGTAAATAATCAGCGACGCCGTCGAGGAGTCGACGGTAACGTCGACGCCCGGAACGGAGGCGTAAAGGAGCGTTTGCGCCGTCCAAGCGGAGAATTTCCGCATCGGAACGACGGACATGTAACCGCCCGTGTCGCCGACGGCGAACCGACGCGCTTCGGCGGCGGCTTGCGCGGCTTTTTCCGCGTCCGCTTTCGCGGCGGCGGCTTTCGCGGCGGCCTCTTGCGCGGCTTTTTCGGCGGCGGCTTTCTCGGCGGCGGCTTTCTCGGCGGCGGCCTTTTCGGCGGCGGCTTTTTCGGCGGCGGCTTTTTCGGCGGCGGCCTTTTCTTCCGCGGCTTTCTTCGCGGCGGCTTCTGCGGCGGCTTTCTCGGCGGCGGCCT